>JBFMAX010000009.1:0-82495 GCA_040755395.1 Nitrospirota bacterium | reverse complement strand
GGGGGGGCGGGTTTGTGCCCACAGCCCCCGCCCTCCTCTAGTGTGCAGGAGTCATGTTCTTCGAGGAGCTGTGCTTGGTGCGCGGGTGGTTGATCGCTCGCGAAGACCTGAATGGGCGAATCATGAGAGCAGGGAGGGGAGAGTATGGCAGCGAAGCGCTTGTTGTACGGGGCGTCCGCACGCGCCGCGATTCTGCGCGGTGTGCGCCAGCTTTCGACGGCCGTGAAGGCGACGTTGGGGCCGAAAGGCCGCAATGCGATTCTCGACAAAAGGTGGGGCAGCCCGACCATCACCAAAGACGGGGTCACAGTTGCGAAAGAAATCGAACTGCCCGATCCCTATGAAAACATGGGCGCGCAACTGGTCCGCGAGGTGGCCAGCAAGACCAGCGACGCCGCCGGCGACGGGACGACAACGGCGACCGTGCTGGCTGAGGCGATCTTCCGGGAAGGCGTGAAGAATCTGGCCGCCGGGGCGTCCGCGATGGATCTCAAGCGCGGCATCGATCGCGCCGTCGAGACCGTGGTGGCCGAATTGAAGCGGATCAGCAAGTTGTGCCAGGGCAAGAAAGAGATCGCCCAGATCGGGACTATCTCCGCGAACAACGATCGGACGATCGGCGACCTCATCGCCGAAGCCATGGAGAAGGTCGGCCAAGACGGGGTCATCACGGTCGAAGAAGGAAAAAGCCTCTCGACGACGTTGGATGTGGTGGAAGGCATGCAATTCGATCGGGGATACATTTCGCCCTATTTCGTCACCAACGCCGAGCGCATGGAGGCCGTTCTGGAAGATCCCTACATCCTGGTCCACGAAAAAAAGCTCAGTTCGATGAAGGATCTGCTGCCGTTGCTCGAGGAGACCGTCAAGATCGGCAAACCATTGCTGATCATCGCCGAAGACGTCGAGGGCGAAGCGCTGGCCACGCTGGTGGTGAACAAGCTGCGCGGCACCCTGAGCGTCGTGGCCGTCAAGGCGCCGGGCTTCGGCGATCGCCGCAAGGCCATGCTGGAGGACATCGCCATTTTGACCGGAGGGAAAGCCATTTCCGAAGATCTCGGCATCAAGCTCGAGCACGTCAAAGTCGCGGACCTCGGCCGCGCCAAGCGCGTGACGGTCGATAAGGACAACACCACGATCGTCGAAGGCTACGGCGACAAGAAGAAGATCGAGGCGCGGTGCAAGCAGATCAAGGCCCAGACCGAGGAAACCACCTCCGACTACGATCGCGAGAAGCTTCAGGAGCGGCTGGCTAAACTGGTCGGCGGGGTGGCGGTCATCCGCGTCGGAGCCGCGACCGAAACCGAGATGAAGGAAAAGAAGGCGAGGGTGGAGGACGCGTTGCACGCCACCAAGGCGGCCGTGGAGGAGGGGATCGTGCCCGGCGGCGGGGTCGCGCTTGTCCGCTGTATCCCGGCGCTGGACAACCTGAAGCTCGAAGGCGATCAACAGGTCGGCGTCAACATCGTGCGGCGGGCGCTCGAAGAACCGCTCAGGCAGATCGCCGTCAACGCCGGCCACGACGGCTCGGTCGTGCTGGAGCGGATCCGGAACGAGAAACTCTCTTTCGGCTTCGACGCCGCCAACGAGGAGTTCTGCGACCTGTTCGAGGCCGGAATCATCGATCCCACCAAGGTCACGCGGAGCGCGTTGCAGAATGCGGCGAGCGTGGCCGGTCTCATGCTGACCACCGAGGTCATGGTGACGGAGATTCCGGAAAAGAAAGAATCGAAGGCGATGCCGACGCCGGAGGAAGATCTGTACTGAAGCGCCTGCCTACTCCATCTGTCGCACCAAGGGGACGGCCGGTTGTCTCGTCGCCGTCCCCTCGGTGCGTTCTCCGGCCCGCACGTCTACCCGGGAGCCTCTTCCTGCATCACCAGTTCCCACGCGCAGGCTTCCAGGTCGTATCGCAGAACGTAGCGATACCCGTCATCCGCGCGCAGCCGGAAGCAACTGTGCGTCTCCGTGTACCAGCGTTCCAGGACCTCGTGCACTTCCCGACGAACCCCCTGGTGCGTGAAGGCGCGCGGCGTTTCCTCGCCTTTGTAGCCGGCGTAGGCTTCCACGACGACGGCGCTCTGCGCCTTGTCTTTATGGGAGCGCTTCATGGCAGCGCGACAACTGTATCGGCGCGACCGGAGGGCTGTCAACGGACGCCCGGTTGCGCCCAGAAAAGCCTTGAGCGCCGACGTTCCATCGACTAAGATGGCGCCACCGGTCGCCGTGCGGCTCGTTCAACTCGGGGACAGAGAAGGCGCGCACGAAGGTCACATCGCGACGCGCCAAGCCCTTTGCAGGGCGCGTCGCTCCGCAAGCGAGGATAACAGAGGGATCAAGTCAAGGTGCTTTCTCGACGCGCCATGAACATTAAGAAGAGCAGGGCGCGTCGCTCCGCAAGCGAGGGAAGGAGGTCGCCATGCCGATCTATGTGAGCCTTGTGAAGTTTACCGAGCACGGGATTGCCACGATGAAAGAGCAGGGAATCGCCCGATCCGACAAGGTGCAGAACAACATCGAATCGCTGGGCGGCAAGCTGCTTCATGCTTACTACTGTCTGGGAAAATACGATGTCGTGGCCATTCTCGAGTTTCCGAACAACCGCGCGGCCATGAAGGCGGCCGTACTCAATTCATCCTTGGGCCATATCAAAATTACGACCATGCCGGCGGTCTCCCGCGACGAATGGCGCGAGCTGCTGGGAGAGGTCTGGGGAGGCAAGGCCAAGTAAAAATGAAGACCCGTGGGAAAAACCGCGCACAGGCGCGCGGCCGCCCAGCGTCCGTGTCCCTACCCGCGCAACGCGCGGCGACCGGCGGCACCAGAATCGAACGGGACACGATGGGCGAACTCGCGGTGCCGGCCCACGCCTACTACGGCGTGCAGACGGCGAGAGCCATCGAGAATTTCCCGATCAGCGGGCTCCGATTCCCGCGCGCCTTCATCCGGGCGATGGGGCTGATCAAGCGCGCGGCCGCGACGGTGAACGCCTCGCTGGGGTTGCTCGACCAGAAGCTGGCGGATGCGATCAAGCAGGCCGCCACGGAAGTGATCGACGGGAAACTCGATGCGGAGTTTCCCGTCGATATTTTCCAGACCGGGTCGGGGACGTCCACCAACATGAACGCGAACGAAGTCATCTCCAACCGGGCCGCCGAATTGCTGGGCGGCGCGAGGGGCAGCAAGCTGGTGCACCCCAACGATCACGTGAATCTGGGCCAATCCAGCAACGACGTCATACCCACGGCCATCCACATCGCCGCGTCCGAGATGATCGAGCGACGACTCATCCCGGCCCTCGCGCGACTCCACAAAGCCCTCGAGCACAAAGCGCACGAATTCGACGGGATCGTGAAGATCGGACGCACCCATTTACAGGACGCCACGCCCGTCCGGCTGGGGCAGGAGTTCGGCGGGTACGCGCGGCAGATCGAATTGGGTATCGCGCGGATGCGGCGCGCTCAGGAAATGTTGAGCGAAGTCGCGCTCGGAGGCACGGCCGTCGGCACGGGTCTGAACACCCATCCGGAGTTCGCGTCGGGCGTGTTGGCGCTGATCTCTCAAGAGACCGGATGTTCCTTCAAAGAAGCCGCCAACCACTTCGAGGCGCAATCCGCGCAGGACTCGCTGGTCGAGGCCAGCGGTGAATTGCGGACCTTGGCCGTCAGCCTGATGAAAATCGCCAACGACATTCGCTGGCTCGGTTCCGGCCCGCGCTGCGGCTTCGGCGAAATCATGCTGCCGGAGACGCAGCCCGGTTCCTCGATCATGCCGGGTAAAGTCAATCCGGTGATCGCCGAGTCGGTGACGATGGTGTGCGCGCAGGTCATCGGCAACGACGTCACGGTGACCATCGGCGGTCAGGCCGGCAACTTCGAACTGATCGTGATGTTGCCGGTCATGGCCCACAACCTCCTTCAATCCATCGAGCTCCTGTCGACCGCCTCGGAAAATTTCGCCGCGAAATGCATCGAGGGCATCACGGCCGACGAGCAACGATGCCGCGATTCCATCGAGCAGAGCCTCGCCATGTGCACGGCGTTGGCGCCGGAAATCGGCTATGAAGCGGCGGCGACGATCGCCAAGGAAGCCTATCGCACGGGAAAGACCGTTCGCGAGGTGGCGAGGGAGCGGAAGATCCTGCCGGAGGAGCGGCTGAACGAACTCCTGGACCCCCGGCGGATGACGGAACCAGGAGGTCCGGCGGGCAGTGCGGGCGGTTGAAGGCTCCGCAGTCCGTCAATCCGCCGGACGTGAAGACCGGAAACAACGAGACGATCGGATCGTCGCTCACCCGCCGATGCCGAAGGCCGGCGCACTCCTTGGCACACGGTGCCGACGCCCCCTTTCACACCGTGTCGGCACTCGTTGTCCCGTAATCCGTCAAACAAGCCGCATCTCTCCGCCGGCGCGTCGCGCCATACACCGCTCGTCGTGATCATCACGTCTTTGACAGTCCGAGACGCACTATGTTACAGTCCGCGGAAATTTTCGGGTTTCTCCTCCTTGCATCTGCCCGCGGTGCGCAGGCGACTTCTTAAAGGATAGGCTCATGAGTGCGGGAATCTCGAAGTCTGACGCTCACGTGATCATCGTCGTCGGAGCCGGCCCGGCCGGGATGTCGATGACCAACATCCTCTCCAAAGACGGTCATGAGGTGATCGTCTTGAATCGGGACATCAAATTCGGCGGCTTGGCCGAATACGGCATTTTCCCGAGTAAGCTGAAACTCCGCGGAGGCCTCAAGAAAACCTACTGGGAGATCCTGGAGCGTCCGAACGTCCACTATTTCGGGAACGTGTCCGTGGGAAACGGCAAGGACCTCACGATCGAGGATCTTCGTGGTCTTGGCGCTAGCGCGATCGTCTTTGCCACCGGCGCGCAAGGCACGAAAACGATCGGCGTGGAGGGAGACACGGCTGTCGGCGTCTATCATGCAAAGGATGTCGTGTACCATTTCAATCGGCTGCCGGGGTTCGGCGAGCGGCCGTTTGACATGGGCCGTCGGGTCGCGGTGATCGGCGTGGGCGACGTGATGGTGGACATCGCGCATTGGCTCATCCGTTATAAAAAGGTCGACGAAGTCACCGCGATCGCCCGTCGCGGCCCCGCCGAGCGCAAGTACAACCCCAAGGAGATCCGGGCGGTGTGCGCCAATATCGATCAGGAGGCGCTGGCCAAAGAGTTCGCGCGCATCAGGTCACGGCTCGAAACGGTCGGGCAGAACCCAGACGACATTCTGAACGGCATGCTCGGGGAGTTTATGAAGTGCGAACCGAAGGCGAGTCCGACGAAGATGGGATTTCGATTCCTGGCTTCACCGCGCCGCGTGCTGACCGATTCGCACAATCGCGTCCGCGCCCTCGAGATCGAGGAGACGAGGCTGGAACCGAAAGGCAACGACACGGCCGCCGTGGGCATGAAACAATACTACGAGTTTCCTTGCGACAGCGTCGTCTTCGCGGTCGGCGACAAAGTGGACGAAACGGTCGGCCTTCCTTATAAGAACGGCGTGTTCGTGACCAGTCCCTTCAAGACCGGCAATGATCCGGACGACGCCTTATTTCAAGCCTACGATGAGACTTCGGGGAAGATCGTCGAGGGGGTGTTCCTCACGGGCTGGGCCCGTAAAGCGAGCGAAGGATTGGTGGGCATCGCCAAGCGGGACGGGGAATGGTGCGCCGAAGTCGTGACCCGTTATCTCAGCACAAAGAAGCCGCTGACCTACGCGGCGGTCGGCGACGTGTTCGCACGACTGCAGGCCGTCCTGCGGCAACGCAACGCGACGGTCGTCGATCTGGAGGGGCTGCGCATCCTGGAAGCCGCGGAAAAAGAGGCGCCGCGCACCAACGAGTGCATCGGGGAGTTCAAATTCGCGACCAACCAGGAAATGCTGGCGCTGATCGAGCGCGGCCGGGAGAAAGCCGCGGCGCCAACCGCACGTTAGCCGTCACCCCACTTCAGCTTCCGCCGCAGCACCTCGTAGTACGTGCGATCCGGGAACCTGATCAGTTGCGTGCGATGCTCGGAAGCCCCGATAGCGACGGTATCTCCCTGCGTCATCGCCACACCGACCTGCCCGTCGAAGGTCACCATCGCTCCTTCGTCTTTGCTGGTGAGCGTCACTTCGATCGTCACCTCGCTGGGAACCAGGAGGGGGCGATGGGTCAGCGTATGGGGACAAATCGGCGTGACAATCAACGCTCGCACCGCCGGCGTCATGATCGGCCCTCCCGCGGACAGCGAATACGCGGTGGAACCCGTAGGGGTGGACACGATCAGGCCGTCGCCCCGCAAGTTCGTCACGAACTGTCCTTCGATCGCGATCCTGGTCTCGATCATGCGGGCCAGCGTCCCTTTGCTGACCACCACGTCGTTGAGCACCGTGGCATGGGCCACGTGCTCGCCATGGCGGTGCATACGGGCACGCAGCATCAACCGCTCGTCCAACACGAAGTCGTTGGCGAACACGCGCTCCAACGAAGGATAGAGCTGATCCAGACTGGCTTCGGTCAAAAATCCCAGCCCGCCCATATTGACGCCCAGGATCGGAACGGATCGTTCTTCGACCAGCCGCGCCGCGCTCAGCATCGTGCCGTCTCCGCCCAAGACCAACACCATGTCGGCCAGGGAGGCGATATGCGTCTTTTGATGGGACGCGCGTTCGTCGATCAGCGCCGCCGTCGCCTTATCGAGGATCACTTCCTTGTGACGCTCGCGTAACCAGGCGACGAGGTCCTTGAGAATATGCTTGACGTCCGGGAACTTGGGTTTGGTAAGAATTCCGATGGCCTTCACGGGTTTTATGGCGTGGTGCGATGCAGCACGATCCGGTCTGAAGCGTGCGCGATTCTAGCGATTGCCTTCTTTTCATGTCAAATGGACACGGGTGCGGAGCGAAGTCTTCACGCTTCGCCGCAACTGCGTTTTCCGGGCTCATAGGAAACAATCGTCGTCTTGACACTGTACAGGCGTGAAGTTAGAATAAGGCCAGATTTTTCGATGGGTTCTCTCGCGGGAGGCCCTCTCCAATCTGCAGCACAGCAAAGGAGGCAGGATGTTCGAACGATTCACGGACAAAGGCCGAAAAATCATCATCCTGGCACGAGAAGAAGCCGAGCGGCACCAGAACGATTATCTGGGCACTGAGCACCTTGTCTTGGCCATTCTCCGTGAATCTGACGGCATCGCCTTGATGATTCTTAAGAAGATGGGCCTGTCTTCCGAACAGATCCGGTTGGAAATCGAGCGCAATCTGCCCGGCGGCGGCACCACCATGACCTTCGGAGAAATCCCGTTCAGCCCACGGGTCAAAAAAGTCATCGAATATGGAGTCGAGGAAGCAAGATTGCTGGGCCACAACCACATTGGAAGCGAGCATCTTCTCTTGGGGCTTCTGCGGGAGGAAGAAGGCATCGGCGGAAAGATTCTCCGCAGCCTCGGCGCCAACCTTCTCACGGCCCGCCAACTCACGGTTACCTTTTTGAGAAAATCCGCGCCGCGCGAGCGGGACCGGAAGAGCAATACGCCGGCTCTCGACGAGTTCGGCAGAGATTTAACCCAATTGGCTCAGGAAGGACAACTCGATCCCGTCATCGGTCGGGCCGATGAAATCGAACGCGTCCTCCAGATTCTCAGCCGCCGCACGAAGAACAACCCGGTGCTCATCGGCGAATCCGGAGTCGGCAAGACGGCCATCGTCGAGGGACTCGCCCAACGGATCGTGCAATCCGAAGTGCCCGACAATCTGCTTTCACGCCGGGTGATCGCCCTCGACCTCGGTTCTTTGGTCGCCGGCACCAAATACCGCGGGCAATTCGAAGAACGGCTGAAGGTCGTGATGAAAGAGATCGTCCAGGCCGGCAACATCATCATTTTCATCGACGAACTTCACACCTTGGTCGGGGCGGGCGCGGCGGAGGGTTCGATCGACGCGTCGAATATGTTGAAGCCGGCCTTATCTCGGGGCGAGATTCAGTGCATCGGCGCCACAACGCTCGATGAATATCGAAAGCATATCGAGAAGGACGGCGCGCTGAAACGACGCTTTCAGCCGATTTACGTCCAGCCGCCGAGCATCGACGAAACGGTCAGGATCATCCAGGGCCTCCGCGACCGCTACGAAGAACATCACGGCGTCGAAATCACCGAAGAAGCCATCGTTGAAGCCGTGAAGTTGTCGGACCGCTACATCACGGATCGATTCCTGCCCGACAAAGCGATCGATCTCATCGACGAGACGGGCTCCCGGGCCAAGCTGCAGAGCTACGCGCTCCCGACCGAACTGAAAGCCTTGGAGCAGGAGCTTAAAAAGGTATCGCGCGACAAGGAGCTCGCGATCTCGATGCAGAATTTCGAGGAAGCCGTGCGCCATCGCGAGGAGGAGGAACGCCTGCGTAAGCTGCTGGACGAATCCAAGCGCGAGTGGAAGAAAACCCAGGAGAAGCATAAGCCGATCATTACCAAAGAAGACGTGGCCTACGTCGTCTCGAAGATGACCGGCATTCCGTTGTTCAAGCTCGAAGAGGAAGAGTCGAACAAGCTCTTGCGGATGGAAGAGTTCCTCCACAAGCGGATCGTCGGCCAAAACGAGGCCATCTCCGCGGTCTGTCGGGCCATCCGTCGTTCACGCGCCGGCCTGAAAGAAGCCAAGAAGCCCATCGGCTCTTTCATCTTCCTCGGACCGACCGGTGTCGGCAAAACGGAACTCGCCAGAACACTGGCCGAGTTTCTCTTCAACACCGAGGATGCGCTGATCCGCATCGACATGTCCGAGTATCAGGAGAAGTTCACCAGTTCGCGGTTGTTCGGCGCACCGCCCGGCTATGTCGGATACGAGGAAGGCGGACAGTTGACCGAAAAGGTCCGCCGCCGGCCCTATTCCGTGGTGCTGTTCGATGAAATCGAAAAGGCCCATCCCGATGTCTTCAACGTCCTCTTGCAGGTCCTGGACGATGGGGTGCTCACGGACAGCCTGGGGCGGAAGGTCGATTTCAAGAACACCGTCGTGATCATGACGTCGAACCTCGGCACCAAGCTGATTCAAAAGGGTGTCTCGCTCGGGTTCCACAGCGCCGAACAGGGTGAACGGGAGCGCCGGATGAAGGACGAGGTCCTGGGCGAACTGCGGCGCGCGTTCAGCCCGGAGTTTCTGAACCGCATCGACGAGATCGTCGTGTTCCATCCGCTGGAGAAGGAGCACCTCTACAGCATTTTGGACATTCTGCTCAGAGAGCTGAACGTGCGCCTGCTGGAACGGGGCGTCGAAATCGAAATCGACGACGAAGTGAAACATTGGCTGATCAAAGAAGGTTACGAGCCCCTCTATGGCGCCCGGCCCATGCGGCGCACGATTCAACGGACCATCGGCGATCCTCTGTCCGAGGAAATCATCAAGGGGCGATTCAAGGATTGCCGCAAGATCAAGGTGGTGCTCCGGGATGGAGCTCCCGCGTTCATCGAACAGGAAGCGATGGCGGGGGTCTGACCCGGCCGGGAAAGAGCGTACGGAGTTTGCCATCCGACTCGGTGACCACGGTAACGACCCCCGTCCAGGCGAGCAGCGCGCGGGGGTCGTTCTGTTTCCCCCGCCGTTCAACCCGATTTCATCACGAGCACTCTACATTCGCCCTCGGCCGCCTCTGAGACAATGAGCCATTTTTCGGCCGGATCTTCATCGCGCTCGCAGTACGGACCGATCCTGGGCGTCGAAACCTCCTGCGACGAAACCGCCGCCGCTGTTGTGGGTCCCGACAGGAAGGTAGCGGCCAACATCGTGTGCTCCCAGCATGACCTGCATGACCGCTACGGAGGCGTCGTTCCTGAGCTGGCCTCGCGGCGACATATCGAAAGAATCGAAGTCACGGTGAACGAAGCGCTTCGCGCCGCGCAGCTCCGCTGGTCTGACCTGCGAGCCGTCGCGGTCACCCACGGTCCGGGATTGGCCGGCGCCCTGCTGGTCGGCGTCAGTTACGCCAAGGCCGCCGCGTACGCGTTGAAGCTTCCGGTGGTTGGAGTCAGTCATCTCGAAGCTCATATCGCGTCGGCATGGATCGAGGAACCGGACTTTCCCATCCCCTGCGTCGTTCTGGTTGTCTCCGGCGGACATACGCACCTGTATCTCGCCGGTCCGGACGGATTCTATCGACTGTTGGGACAGACACTGGACGACGCGGCCGGCGAGGCTTTCGACAAGGCGGCCCACATGCTCGGACTCGGGTATCCGGGTGGGCCGGCCATTGACCGGCTTGCGAGGATGGGCGACCCCGATGCGATCCAGTTTCCGCGCCCCCACCTCAAAAAGGGGAACCTTGACTTCAGCTTCAGCGGACTCAAGACGGCATTGCTCTACTATCTCAGAGATCAGAGCGGGGCCGATCTTGAACCGCGGAAAGCGGATCTTGCGGCGGGTTTTCAGGAGGCGATCGTGGACGTATTGGTCGCCAAAGCGTTTGACGCTGTGCGTCGGCATCGCGTCAAGGCTTTGGCTGTGGTCGGCGGTGTTTCGGCCAACTCCCGGCTTCGTGCCCTCTTGGCCGGTCAGGCCGCCGAGGCTGGAATCCGTCTGGGCCTGCCGTCGCTGGCGTATTGCACGGACAACGCCGCAATGGTCGCCGTGGCCGGGCTGCACGCGTTGGAACAAGGCAGGCGATCGACCTGGGAACTCGAGTCCGATGCCGAACTGCCCCTAGCAACGATCGCCGCCGATTCGTCACCCGATACCAAGCGCCCATAGGCGGCGATCTGGATCAACCGGAGGTTTTCCATTCCCACCGTTCTCGGACATGTCGCGGGGCTCAAACCCAATCAGTTGACCCGGCTCGAGCATCTCTACCGGCGCCGGGTTCCGGGCGACAAGGTCATCACCCCCGAACTGGCGCGACACTGCACTCAATTGGCGCAGGAAATCCGGCGGCCCATCGGGCTGCTGATCACACGGCGCGGCGCGGTCGAGCAAGTGCTCGTCGGAGACGGGTGTGCGCCGTCATTCCGCGATCTCGCCAAATTCAGGACAGGGCCGCGCTCGCTGCGCGGAATCCGGTTGGTCCGTGCGCAGTTGGACAATGCGCCGCTCAGCCAATCGGATCTGACGCAACTGGCGTTGCTGCGGCTGGATTTGATCGCCGCCGTGGGTGCAGGAACGGATGGAGGGCCCGCGGATGTTCACGTAGCCCATCTGTTGCCGCCTAACCCGCGCGGGCAGGTCCATGAAGTACTCGCGCCCACGCCGTTGCACAGCTTGCAGTTGGAGTGCGACAAATTCGTAGCCGCGCTGGAAGCGGAACTGATGCGCACGCCGTCTGGCCACGCGGTCGGCGCCCCTGAGGAATCCGCGATCCTGGTCAGCGCCTCGCCGAGAAACCGGAGCGACCAGGAAGACCGGCTGGAGGAGCTGTCGGAACTGGCCGCTTCGGCCGGTGTGCGCGTACTGGACAAAATCGTCCAGCGCACGCCGGAGCAACACCAGCGATTCCTGCTGGGCAGCGGCAAGCTGAAAGAGGTCATCATCCGGGCCCTGCACTGCGGAGCCGACTTGCTGATTTTCGATCAGAATCTGACGCCGGCGCAGGTGCGGGCGATCTCGGAGATCACGGAGATGAAAGTCATCGACCGGACCCAACTGATTCTCGATATCTTCGCCCGTCGCGCCCACAGCCGAGAAGGCAAAGTCCAGGTCGAACTGGCGCAACTCCGTTACCTGCTGCCCCGTCTCTTGGGACGCGGTGCGGCGTTATCGCGCCTGGGCGGCGGCATCGGGGCGCGGGGACCGGGCGAGACGAAACTGGAAACCGATCGCCGCCGGGTCCGCGACCGCATCGCGCATCTGGAACGGGAACTGTCGCTGTTCGCGCGGCACCAGGATCAACGACGCGCCCGCCGGCTCCGGCATGCCTTGCCGATCGTGTCCATCGTCGGCTACACCAATGCCGGAAAGTCGACGCTCCTCAACGTCTTGACCAAAAGCCGGGTATCCGTCCAGGACCGGCAGTTCGAAACGCTCGACACCACGAGCCGGCGGCTCCGCTTCCCGCGGGACCGGGAGATCATCATCACCGACACGGTCGGCTTCATCCGAGATCTTCCCCAAGAGCTCATGGGCGCGTTCCGCACCACCCTCGAGGAACTGCGCGACGCCGACATGCTCCTGCACCTGGTCGACGCCGGCGCCAAAGACGTAGACGGGCAGATGGCGGCGGTCGAATCGATCCTTGCCGAACTGCAACTCGATCGCATTCCCCGCGTCGTGGTCTTGAACAAGTGCGACCGGCTCTCACAGCGGGAAGTCGACGTATTGTGTCGTCGTTACAATTCGCTCGCCATCTCGGCCATCGATCCGACCACCCTCCCTCCGTTGATTGACTATCTCGACGCCCATGTGGCAAATCTGCATTCCTCCTGGAATGAACAGGCCGGCGAGCGGCGTGGCGCCGTCCAGACGGTCCTGGTTCCGTGACCGCCGCTTTCTCCGCGAGCGGATCTTTTGCATTTTCCCTGAAAGACCGGTGAAACGTGACGGAGAAGAATATCGGCAAGCGGGTCGAGCGCATTTTTCGTGCGCTCCACCAGAGCAGGCCGTCGGCCAAAGTGGAGCTGAATTATCGAAGTCCGTGGGAGCTGCTGGTCGCCACGATCCTATCGGCCCAATGCACGGACCAGCGCGTGAATCAGGTCACGCCCGCGCTCTTTGCGAAGTACCGTCGGCCCGCAGATTACGCCCGCGCCAACCGGGCGGAACTGGAAGCCATGATCCGTTCGACCGGTTTCTACAAGAGCAAGGCGAACCACCTGATCGAATGCGGTAAAGCCGTGGCGGAACGCTTCGGCGGAGAAGTGCCCCGCACCATGGACGAGTTGACAACCTTGCCCGGCGTCGGACGAAAGACAGCGAACGTGATTCTCGGCAACGCGTTCGGGCAACCGGCCGTCGTCGTGGATACGCACGTCAAGCGGGTGGCCGCCCGCCTCGGACTCACAACATCAAGCGATCCCGACCGGATCGAACAAGACCTTCAGCAGGTCATCCCGAAGCCGCGATGGACCGAAGGATCTCAGCAATTGTTGCTGCACGGTCGATACGTGTGTCTCGCCAGAAACCCGAAATGCGGAGAGTGCGTCATTTACAAGGACTGCCCATGGGAAGGGAAGCTGCGACGATGATTCGGAGCATGACCGGCTATGGCCGGCGGGAAGCCTATTGGCAGCGGGGTTCCGTGACGGTGGAAGTGCGCGCGGTCAACCATCGTTTTTTGGAAGTCGTGACCCGGTTGCCGCGCCCGTTGAGCGACCTCGAGGAACCGTTCAAGAAAGCGGTTCAGCAGCGCTGTCTTCGCGGCCGCGTCGAAGTGACGGTTTCGCTGGGCGGCGAAAAAGGCGGAGCGCGGGCCGTGGCTCTTGACCGTTCTCTCGCCAGGCAGTACCATCAAGTCCTCCGCGAGCTCCAGAAGGATTTGCGGATCGGCGGGACGATCGACATCGCATTGCTCTCTGGCTTCCGAGACATTGTCGTCGTTGCGGACGAGCCCGGCGACGGTTCACAACTTGGTCGGCTTGCTCAGCGGTTGCTCGGCCAGGCGTTGGGGGATGCAGACCGCATGCGCCGCCGCGAGGGGGCCGCGTTGGCCAAAGAGATCAGGAGTCGCCTCCACTCGATCCGCAAGGCGAAACGTCAGATCGCCGAGCGCGCGCCGGAAGTCGCGCGGGAAGCGTTTGCCCGCATGAAAGCCCGAGTTGAAAAACTCCTCGGCGCCAAACCGCCGGATGTCGGGCGGTTGAACCAAGAACTGGCAATCTATGCCGACCGTTACGACATCACGGAAGAGTTGGTCAGGCTCGACTCCCATATGATACAGTTTGACCACGCACTTCGGCGGGAGGGCTCGGTGGGCAAGACGTTGGATTTCCTCCTGCAGGAAATGGGACGCGAGATCAACACCATCGGTTCCAAGGCCGCCGACGCCGAAATTGCGAGTCAAGTCGTCCATATCAAAGCGGAACTTGAGAAGATCCGCGAGCAGGTCCAGAATGTCGAATAACCACGGCCGTTGAGCCGGGTCTTCCCATGCCGCCCGAAACGTCGCAGACCAGAAAGGGCTCCTCGGATCATCGGAGAGGACTGTTGTTCATCGTCTCCGCGCCGTCCGGAGCCGGAAAGACGACCCTGTGCAAACAGATCGTCTCCATCGTTCCGGACCTGTGGCATTCGATTTCCTACACGACGAGAAAGCCTCGCCCCGGGGAAGAAGACGGGCGCGACTATTATTTCGTCGAGGAACGCGTGTTCCAGGAGATGATCGAGCGCAATGAGTTTTTGGAATACGCCCGCGTCTACGGCCACTGGTACGGCACTCCCAGAAAGGCCCTGGCCGACAAACTGGAGCAGGGTATCGATGTCCTGTTGGAAATCGATGTCCAGGGCGCGATGCAGGTGAAGAAAAAATTCGAAGGCGCGGTGTATATTTTTATCCTTCCTCCCTCGCTGGAAGTCCTACGGACGCGGCTTCAGACTCGCGCCGGAGACTCTCCGGAGGAAATCCAGCGGCGCCTCCAGAAGGCCCGCGAGGAAGTCTGGAGTTACCGCGAGTATTACTACATCGTTCGGAACGACGACTTGAAGCAGTCGCTGAAAGAGTTGGAAAGCATCTTCTTGGCCGAGCGTATCAAGACCAAACGGCTTGACATGGCATGGCTGGAGGAGAACTTCATCCTGGACAAAGAGACCAAACCCGCGGACAGGGAAGCATCCGCGGTTGCGAAAGGGAGCGCAAAGACCCATGGTTGACATGCTGTCGTTATTGCCGCAATTCGCTCAAGAGCGATTCGATTCCCGTCACCGGCTCGTCCTGGTGGCAGCTCAACGGGCGAAGCATTTGATTCAGGGCGCCAAGCCGACCGGCACGTCGAAATTCACCAAAGAGACGACGATCGCGTTGGACGAGGTGTTGCGCGGGGAAATCCAGTTCCTCACCGGGAAAGAGGCGCGCGAGGCGCTCAAGGAAGCCAAGCGCAACAGGGAGACCGAGACCGAGCGCTTGGCCGTTATGACCGGAGAGGACGCCAGAGAGATCAAGAAAGAACTCAGCGTCTACGTTGATGACTCGGTCAAACCGGCCGCCGAATCGGAAAGCGAAGAGTAACCCGCCGTCGTGCAGGTTGAGCCAGCACCCAAGCTTTTCGGAAAGCGGATCGTTCTCGGCGTCACCGGGAGCATCGCCGCTTACAAAGCGGTGGGGTTGCTGCGTTTGCTGGTCCAGGAAGGGGCTCAAGTCCACGTGGTGCTGACCGACGCGGCCACGCGTTTCATCGCACCGCTTACCTTTGAAGTGCTCTCCGGACGGCCGGTCGCAACCGACCTTTTCGCGGCGCATCAGGAGATGCTCCATCTCAACCTGCCGGAACAGGCCGACGCGGTCGTTGTCGCGCCCGCCACCGCCCATTTTCTTGCCAAAGCTGCGCTCGGCCTCGCAGACGATCTGCTCAGCACGATGCTCCTGACGACCCGCTGCCCCGTGATCGTTGCGCCGGCCATGGACGGCGACATGTGGGCGCATCCGACCGTGGTTTCCCACGTGGCCCAACTGCGTCAACGAGGCGCGCTCATCGTCGAGCCCGAAGAGGGCCCACTGGCCTCCGGCCGAATCGGGCAGGGACGGCTGGCCGAGGAAGCGACGATTCTCGCCGCGATCGAGGCGCAACTCTGTCGAAGGCGGGACTGGGCCGGCGAGCGGGTCCTTGTGTCGGCCGGTCCGACTCAGGAACCCATCGATCCGGTCCGTTTCATTTCAAACCGTTCGTCCGGGAAAATGGGCTATGCAATCGCCGCGGCGGCCCGTGAGCGCGGCGCCGCGGTCGCGCTTGTGACCGGACCGACCTGGCTTCCCGTTCCTTCGGGGGTCGACGCCGTCGCCGTCACCACCGCGGAGGAGATGGAAAAAGCGCTGCTGATGCGACTGCCCTGGGCGACCGTCGTCGTGATGGCCGCCGCGGTCGCGGATTTTCGTCCGAAACATCCGGCGGTCCACAAGTTGAAGAAGAGAGACCACGCGTGGAAATCCTTGGAGTTCGAACCGACCCGTGATATTCTGCATCTGCTGTCTGAACGTCGTACCTCGCAGATCCTGGTCGGCTTCGCCGCCGAGACGCGGGACCTCGGTGCCCATGCGAAGGAGAAGCTCATACGCAAACGCCTCGATCTGATCGTCGCCAACGATGTGAGCGCCGAAGGGGGCGGCTTCGGATCCGACATGAACGCGGCGACGCTGATCGACCGCGACCATCGGGAAATTCGGCTCCCCTTGATGCCTAAACGGGAACTGGCTCATCACATCCTCGATGCGATCCAACGCCTGCGCTCTCACGCCCGGCGGAGCGGTCCTCAGGCGAACTAGCGGCAACCTGGTACTCGCCAATGCCTTCTTCACCTCCTCCCGAAGAGCTTTCTCGGTTGTCGGAGATCCAACGGCTTACCGCTTTGTTGGCCAGGAACCCGCAGTCGAAGGTCTTTATACCTTTGGCCGAGGAATATGTGAAAGCCGGCTTGTGGCAGGAAGCCGCAGCAGTGCTGGAAGCGGGGCTGCAAGTTTATCCGGGGTTCATCACGGCGATGGTGGCGCTGGGGCGCGCCTACGATCATCTCGGACAGACCGCAAAAGCCAGAGCGCTCCTCGAGGATGCGGTCAGGATAAGCCCGGACAATCTGAGAGCCCACCGCACGCTGGCCAAAATTTATGCCGCCGAGGGAGCTACGGAATCAGCGTTGCGCTCTTGTTCGGTGATCCTAGCGGTCAATCCGCAAGACGAAGAGACATTGGCACTCAAATCCGCCCTCGACAAACACCCTACGGACGCACCGGTTGAAACCGAGACCTGTCTGCATACAGGGGATGGCCTCGAAGGGTCCCCCGTGTCTGAAGGGCAGGAAGACGCCCGATCCGGCGTGACCGGCCCGGCCGCTGACTCTTCAACTTCCATCGATCACCAGACACCGGGCAAACTGGCACGCCTCGAACATCTGCTTAGAACCATCCAACTCAGGCGTCAGAGTTGAGACGAGCCTGAACCTTTGTTTGACCCGACCTCGCCAGATTGCTACAATGACCGCCGCAATCCGATTGGAAGGGGGCCGAGAGGAGTGCGGTCTGTGGACGCACGGACCGGCAGAATCATACATGGTGCGGATGCTTGTGCTCCACGGCCCTAATCTGAATCTGCTGGGAACCCGTGAGCGATCGCTGTACGGGCCCACATCCCTGAAGGCTGTCAACGACGCCATTGCGCGGCTGGCCGAGCGGATAGGGATTCAAGTCGAGATCAGGCAGTCGAACAGCGAAGGCGAACTGGTCACCTGGATCCAGGAGGCCAGGGTCGGATTCGACGGCATCATCATCAACCCGGCCGGATACACCCATACTAGCGTGGCGATTCGGGATGCGATCGCCGCGGCCGGTTTGCCGACCGTCGAAGTGCACCTGACCAATATCTACCAGCGGGAGGCGTTCCGACATTACTCCTACGTCGCCGGCGTGGCGTTGGGCCAAGTCTCAGGGTTCGGCCCGATGGGGTATCTGCTGGCGATTCGTGGCTTGCTCGATCATCTGAGATCCACACGGACTGCTCGGCAGACCCCACGAAAAGGCGGCGGAAAAGCATAAACGGGGCGAGCGGAGGGTGCCTGAGCCGATCTGTGTCCAACGGCCCGCATGTGCGTCGACCGTTTTCAACACCATCGATGAAAGGAGAGGAACAGAACCAGTGATTTCGACCGCCGATTTTCGCAACGGTGCCCGCATTCAAGTCGAAGGCGAGCCTTACTACATCGTAGAGTTTCAACACGTCAAGCCGGGCAAGGGCGGCGCGTTCGTGCGCACGAAACTCAAGAGCTATAAGACCGGCAATGTGCTGGATCGCACATTCAGGTCCGGCGAAAAGTTCGAGGAACCCGATCTCGATGAGCGCGAGATGCAGTTTCTCTACGCGTCGGGGGACTCCTATACGTTCATGGACACGGAAACCTATGAACAGTTCACCTACGACAGGAAACAATTGGGGCCGAACGTCGATCTGCTCAAGGAGAACATGGTCGTCAGGATTCTCATCTACGAACACCAACCGATCGCCGTCGAGCTGCCGATCTTCATCGAGCTCAAGGTGGTCGACGCGGAGCCCGGCGTCCGGGGCGACACGGCGTCTGGAGGGAGCAAACCCGCCGTCGTCGAGACCGGCGCCATTATCAAGGTGCCGCTGTATCTCGAGATCGGGGAAGTCATTAAGATCGACACGAGAACCCGCGAATACGTGGAGCGCGTTCGGTGAGCACATCTCGATCCCGCCCACGGGCGCGTAAAGAGCGCGACCGTCCCATCATTTTGCCTCGGGCTTTCGCCGATTCGGCGAGAGACGGGCCGTTGCTGTCCGGCGATCAAACCAAGCAGATTCAGGAACTCATCGACCTCTTGCGGCGCAATCACTTGACGGAGTTGGAGATCGAGCGCGAAGGGACTCGCATCCGGCTTCGGCATGAAACGGTCGTCCGTCCGCAAGCCGCCCCGATACAGGAAAGCCAACCAGCCGCTCAGCCCGCCGCAAGTCAAACGACGAACGGACCGCCGGTCCAGGACACCGCGGGATTGGTCACCATCACGTCTCCGATCGTCGGAACCTTCTATCGCTCTCCCTCGCCCGACGCCGACCCCTATGTGGAAGAAGGCGATTTCGTCAAGAAGGGGCAGGTGCTCTGTATCGTGGAAGCCATGAAGCTCATGAACGAGATCGAATCCGAGGTGGATGGGAAAGTCGTAAAGATTTTGGTCGAGAGCACGAAACCGGTGGAATACGGCCAGCCGTTATTTCTCATCGATCCGAAGGCCACGGAGTAGCGGCAAGTTCAGGCTGAGGTTCAGGTTGAGACTTGAAAGAAAGCGGGTCAGCCGCCGGCTGATCCGAAGATTTCCTGCTCAACCTGAACCTGAACCTCGACCTCCTTTGATCACGATCGAGTGACCCCGTGTTCAAGAAAATTCTGGTCGCCAACCGCGGAGAGATCGCCCTGAGAATCATCCGAGCCTGCAAGGAACTCGGGATCAAGACCGTGGCGATCCACTCCGAGGCCGACGCCAATGCACTGCACACCAGGGTCGCCGACGAGCGGATCTGCGTCGGCCCGGCCGAAGACGCCCTGAGCTATCGCAACATTCCCAACGTCCTCAGCGCGGCCGAGATCACCGGCGCGGACGCCATCCATCCCGGCTACGGGTTCCTTTCGGAGAACGCGCACTTCGCCGAGGTCTGCGAGTCCATCGGGATCAAATTCATCGGACCCACCTCGGAGAACATCGCGCTGATGGGCGACAAAGCCAAGGCGCGGGAAATCGTGGCCCGCCGCGGGCTGCCGGTCACACCGGGCAGTCCCGGCGAAGTACGGAGCGAGGCGGACGCGCTGGAGGCGGCGAAGGCCATCGGGTTTCCCGTCATCATCAAAGCCTCGGCCGGCGGGGGCGGCCGCGGCATGCGGGTCGTCAATAAAGCCGAGGACCTCGCCCGCGCGTTTCAGGCCGCCCAGGCGGAAGCCAAAGCCACGTTCGGCAACGAAGGGGTCTATCTCGAGCGGTACTTCCTCGAGCCCCGCCATATCGAAGTCCAGATACTCGCCGATCACCGGGGGCGCGTCGTCTATCTCGGCGAGCGGGATTGCTCCATTCAGCGTCGTCACCAGAAGCTCGTCGAGGAAACCCCGTCGCCGGCCGTGGACGAGCGACTCCGGCGGGAGATGGGCCGGGTCGCGGTTGAAGCCGTGAAAGCGGTGCACTACCGCAACGCCGGGACGGTGGAGTTTCTGCTCGACAAGGACCTCAATTTCTTTTTCATGGAGGTCAACGCCCGCATCCAGGTCGAGCATCCCATCACCGAGATGGTCACGGGGATCGACCTGATCAAGGAACAAATCCGCATCGCCGACGGGCAGCCGCTGTCGTTCAGGCAGCAGGACATCCAATTGACCGGACACAGTTTCGAATGCCGGATCAATGCCGAGTGTCCGGACAAGTTCACGCCCAGCCCGGGGCTGATCACGAAATGGGCTCCGCCGGGCGGCTTCGGCGTCCGGGTGGATTCCGCGATGGAAGCGCAGGCGATGGTCGTTCCGTACTACGATTCGATGATCGCGAAACTGATCACTCACGGGCGCGACCGGCAGGAGGCGATGGCGCGCATGAGACGGGCGCTTGACGAGTTCGCGATCGAGGGCATCAAGACCACCATTCCGCTGCATAAAAAGATCTTCAACGATCCCGACTTCCAGAAAGGCCACGTGTCGACGAGTTTTCTCGAGCGGTTCCTCGCGAATCAATCCTCCTGACCGCTTCCGATCGCCTAACCGCTATGTCCATCCGGTCTTCCGCGCATCCGCTCTTGAAAGGCCTCTATCTAATTCTCGACCCGGCCGTCCGTCCGGACCGTTCGCTTGTCGAGGTATTGCAGGAAGCGGCGGAGCACGGGGTGCGGCTCTTCCAGTACCGCGACAAGAGCTCACCGATGCGGGAAGCCTATGAACGCGCGCTGGCTTTGCGGCGAGCCGCGTCGGACGCCGGTTCGCTGTTGATCGTCAACGACCGCTGCGACCTGGCGTTGGCGGTGGACGCCGACGGCGTTCATCTGGGACAGGAGGATCTCCCCTTGCCCCATGCCCGTTCCTTGCTCGGCCCGGGGAAGATCATCGGCATTTCGACCCACCGCCCCGAACAGGTGAAGGAAGCCGACGAGGGGGGAGCCGACTATGTGGGGTTCGGGCCGATCTTTCCGACCGGAACGAAGCCGGATCATGACCCGGTCGTCGGTCTGGACGGCCTCCGGGCGATTCGTCCGCTGACCGACCTGCCGGTCTTTGCGATCGGCGGCATCACGATCGAGTCCGTCGATTCGATCGTCGGAACCGGGGCCGACGGCGTCTCCGTGATTTCCGCCGTCCTCGCCGCGCCCGATATCGGGCAGGCCGTTCGCGCGTTCACCGCGCGCCTTTCAGCACCAGATCGGCCAGGCTGCTGATACTGTTATCCTGCGCTATCGTGTCGAGCGTCGCTTCGCAGGACTGTCCACCGGACGGTACATGCCGAAGGGGACCGAAGACCGGCGCGCCGGTGAGTTCGCGGATCAATTCGACGGTCGATTCGACCTGCAGTTCGACAGCCGGCGTCGCCGGCGTCGGAGCAGGCTCGTTCAGCGCGATCGCCAGCACGGTCAGCCCCCGCTGGCGCACCGCTTCGACGGTCAGCAACGCATGGTTGACGCCGCCGAGGCTCGCGCGCCCGACGACCAGCACGGGCGTTCCCAGGCGCGCGATCAAATCCCGCACATCCAGTTGCGGACCGATCGGAACCAGCACACCGCCGACCCCCTCGACCAACAGAACCGTATGTCGCGCTCGCAAGACCTGAACCGCCCGGGCGATCACACCGACGTCCACGGACAGACCGGCGCGTCGCGCCGCGGCGAGCGGAGCGAGGGGATCAGGAAAGCGGTAAGGAGTGATCAGATCGAGAGCGTCGAGAACCCCGGCCGCGCGCGCTAAACGGTCCGCATCGGACAAGCCCGGCGCATCATGCGCGACACCCGTTTCGATCGGCTTCATCACGCCGACGGCCAGGCCTCTGTGCTTCAGGTGGCGTGCGAGCGCCGAGGTGACGAACGTCTTCCCGACACCGGTATCGGTGCCCGTCACAAAAACGCAGGGAAAGGCAGGGGCATGACCTAAGGACTCGGCCATCGAGCGCTCAACCGGAGTTAGACAAGGCGACTGTCGAGATTCCAGACCTGCCCGGAGACATCCCGCCGGAGAGCCAAATGGACGATGGTTTGGGCGACCTCTTCAAGACGCGGCGATCGCCCGAGCAGATGGTCGTCGAGATTCGCCGCGTCAGGCATGGCCTCACCGGCCAATTCCGTCTTGTGCCAGCCTGGATAGACGATATTGACCCTGATATTGCCCCGGCTCCATTCGCGGGCCGCCGTTTTGACCAGCCCGAGCAAACCGGCCTTCGAGGCGGCATAGGCGGCTTGGCCCGGACTCCCGTGATCCCCCGCATACGAACCTATGACGATGATGGAGCCGTCCCGCTGGCGCAACATCGGCGCGGCCGCCGCCTGCAGGCAATGAAAGGTTCCCGTCAGATTCGTCTCAATAACCTGTCGCCATTTCTCCACATCTTGGCGGATGAGCAACCCGCTCACGGACTGACCGGCGTTACAGACCAGGACGTCGAGCCGAGCCCAACGATCGACGAAGGCCTGGATCATCGCCCGAACCTGTTCGGCGGACCTCATATCGGCTTGAAACAGTGCGCCCTCGCTGCCCAAGGAGGCGACCGACGCGCAAGTCAGTTCGGCCTCCTCGCGACGCTTTCGATAATGAATCCCCACGCTCCAACTGTCCTGCGCGAAGGCCAGGCAAACAGCCCGGCCGATGCCCCGCGAGCCTCCGGTGACAAGCACCGTTTTACGAGTTCCAGACCGAGGCGGACGGGGCCGGGATTCCCGGCTGGACGGGTTCAGCATGGCGATGCCGGCATTATCGGGAATGTGAGTCGGGATGGCAAGCGACGGCCTTGGGCGAGCAGCCTCGTGTTTTCGATATCTTGCCGGTGGGAAAGCGAGTGTGATACCGTTTCCCCGCGGTCACCAAGATCGGAGTTGGCGCGATGGGTGCGCGTTTCAGAAAGATCGGCTGCGGACTTCTCATCGGGTTCGGCTTCCTTCTGAACCCGGCCATCGCGTGTGTGGCCGTCGCCGAGGAAGCAGAGATCATCGCACAATCCGCCGAGTATTTTCCGGACGCGATCGGAAACCGATGGGAGTATCGCGGTCAAATTACGGAAGGTCCTCTTCAAACCATCAACAATAAATTTTTCACCAACGTGTCGATGATCACCGGGACCCGTGTCTTAAAAGGGATCACGGTTACGGTCTTTCACGACACCAACGCGGGTAACCACGGGCCGTCTGACAGC
The DNA here is from genome assembly GCA_040755395.1 of Nitrospirota bacterium. Taxonomy (NCBI): domain Bacteria; kingdom Pseudomonadati; phylum Nitrospirota; species Nitrospirota bacterium. The sequence continues at coordinate 59,501 of JBFMAX010000009.1, read as the reverse complement.
TTCTATCGCCGTGACGCGGCCGGGATCGTCTATTACGGTTCGGAGCCCGGCACCCCGTTGGAACAACAATTGGTTCCCTACCAAATCGTGCAGTTTCCCTTGAAGTATCCGTCGTCCTTCCAACAGTTCGATCGCAAAAAACTGAACTTCGGAACGGATCTCGACGGGGACGGAATCGATGAACAGGTTGACGTGCACGGGGTCGTCAGCGTCATCGGGAGAGAACCGGTATCCGTCCCGGCCGGTTCCTACTCGGACGCGGTCCGCGTCGAGGCCAAGCTGACGCTTCGGATCCACCTCTCCGGGACCGGCAAGACGGCCGTCGGCACGGACGTGATGATTGCCTGGTTCGTCAAGGGGATTGGCTTGGCGAAGTACATCGAACGGCAAGAGTTGCCGCCCTTCCGAACGGATCGAGGATTGGCGACGGAGATCACCGAGGAGTTGGAAAAGGCGGAGATCAAAGCGCCGCCGGCGTCACTCAGCCGGGGCGAATCCTCGACGCAGCGTATTTTCGCTGATCACGCGCGCGATCATGAACTGCGGCAGATAGTCCTTGCCGCCGGCCTTGGCTCCGATTCCTGAGAATCGATGCCCGCCGAACGGCTGCCGGCCCACCAGGGCGCCCGTGATCGGCCGGTTGATGTAGAGATTTCCCACATCGAACAACCGTCGCGCCGCGAGAATATTGGCGGGACTCCGCGAGTACAGCCCGCCGGTCAGCGCATAGAACGATTGGTTGGCCAATCGAAGCGCGTCTTCAAAAGTCTTCGCCCGCATGACCGCCAGGACCGGCCCGAAGATTTCCTCCTGGGCCAATCGATGGTCGGGTCGAATATCCGCGAAGACCGCCGGGCCGACGACATAACCCGGCCCATCGACCTTTCTCTCGATCACCAGCCGTCCTTCCTGCTTGCCGATGTCGATGTACCGCCGGACCTTGTCGCGCGCCCGTGCGTCGATCATCGGTCCCACGCGCGTCCCCGGATCCTCGGGGCTTCCGATCGTCAGGCTCTCCACGGCGTCGGCCAAGCGACGTAGGAATACATCATAGACGGATTCATGAACGATGGCCCGAGAACAGGCGGAGCATTTCTGTCCCTGATAGCCGGTGAATGAAGTCACCACGCCGACGACGGCTTCGTCGAGATCGGCCGTCTCATCGACGATGATGGCGTTCTTGCCCCCCATTTCCGCGATGACCCGCTTGACCATCCGCTGACCCGGCACGACCCGCGCCGCGCGGGCTACGATACCGAGTCCGACATCTTTCGAGCCGGTAAAGGCGATCGTCGACACCTCGGGTTCGTCCACCAAGGCCTGACCGAGCTCCGGGCCGCCGGCGGCGAGCTGGAGCACTCCTGGAGGCACCCCGGCCTCGCCGAGAATGCGAACCAGATGATGACCCATGACCGGCGACCGTTCCGACGGTTTGAAGACGACCACGTTGCCGGTGACCAAGGCGGCGGAGACCATGCCGGTCGGAATCGCCAGCGGGAAATTCCACGGCGCGATCACGACCGTGAGCCCGCGCGGCTCATAGATCAGATGATTCAGTTCTCCCGGTTCGCAGCCCAAGCGTTTGGGCGGTCCCAGCCGAAGCATCTCCCGCGCGTAGAACTCCAGAAAGTCGATCGCCTCGGCGACGTCGGCATCGGCCTCGCGCCACGGCTTGCCGGTTTCGAAAATTTCCCAGGCCGCCAGGTCGTATCGCTGCTCGCGCATGAGCGCGGCCGCTTTTCTGAGCACGGCCGCCCGCTGCGTAGGCGGAGTCGCACGCCAGTCGTCGAACATGCCGAGCGCGGCCCGGACCATGGCCGGCACGTCGGTCGGCTCGGCGGCCTTGATGCGGCCGACGGTTTGATTCGGCTCACTGGGATTCACGGAGACCATTTCGGCGCCGGAAAGGGAGACTCCCGGCGAAACACGGGGAGGGAACAATCCGCCCAGTTGCTTCTTCACGCGGGCGATGCCGTCGCGCATGGCGGCGCGGACCGAGGCGCGGGAGAAATCCGAATGCGGCTCGTTCACGAATCGGTCCGCCGACCTCTTCGCGCGATCCTCCGTCCGGCTGGGCGGCTGCGGCGGAGCCAACAGCCTTTCCAGCGGCTCCGACTCGACATATTCCTTCCGCAAAAACGATTCGTTCGATGTATTTTCCAACAGCCGCCGGACCAGGTACGCCATGCCGGGCAGCAACTCGCCGACCGGCGTGTAAATCCGAAGGCGCCGCCCCAACGAGGTCACGGCCGCCTGAAACGGCTCGGCCATGCCGAAGATCATCTGATATTCCCACGCGTCTGCAGCCAGACCTGAGGACTCTGCCATGGCTTCGACATGGGCAAGGCTGCGTAGATTGTGGGTGCCGAACGCAGGCCGGATCAGCTCGGCGTGTTGCAGCAGGGCGGTCGTGAGGGATTCGTAATTCAAATCCGTCTCTGCCTTGTGTTCGAACAGCGGCACGGGCCAGCCCTTTTGCTGAAAACGGATCGTGTCCGAATCCCAATAGGCGCCCTTGACCAACCGAATCGTGATCGGCGCGCCGCGCGCGCGGGTCCAGTCGAGAAGGGTTTCGATATCTCTTCGTGTGTCCTTCAGGTAAGCCTGCAGCGCGAGACCGGCGAAGGGATAGGCACGATAGGCGTCTTCGGACAGGAGTCGCATGAAAATCGACAGGATCAAATCCTTCGTCTCGACCTGTTCCATGTCGAAAATAATGGAAGCGGGCATGGCGCAGGCCATATCGAGGAGCGGCCGCAGTCTGGCACCGACCGCACGGAAGCCGCCTTCCGGATCGATGGGGTCCAGTTGCGAATAGAGGGCCGAGATTTTGACCGAGAGCTGGACCCGCGGCAAGGCGCCGAGATGGTCCCGCTCGAGCAGGGGAGCGGCAGGCCACGAGCTCGACGCCTCGCCCAGTCGCGTGAGGGCCTCCAGACACCGATCCCGGTATCGATCGGCTTCGCGTTCGCTGACCGTCGCTTCGCCCAGCAAATCAACGGAACCGGCGCGCCCGTCTTTCCACAGGCGCTCCAGCACCGGCAACGCATCGTCGATCGTGGAACCGGCGATAAACGTTCGCGCCATCTGCTCCACCTGATGGCGAATGGATTTCGCCCCCAGGCTCGCGCCGAGTTTGGTGGCGGATAGAGCCTTGAGTCCCCACTTGAGACCGAAAATCTGGACGCCGCTCTCGCCGAAATATTCTTCCGCCAGTCTGGCGACCTGTCGGTCGTCGCGCAGAGACGGAAGCACATCGACAAAACGAAAGAGCTGGACCTTGAAGGCCTCGTCCTTCATGGCCATGTTGATCAGGATTTGAGACCAATGCCGCGGATCAAACACCGCCGGCGCATGCCCGGACGAACGGCGAGCCAGGTCTTCTCCGATCTGCCTGATCCGAGCTTCGAGAGGTGGAAAGGGGGTTTGCGCGTTCACACGCCTCGCCTAAACGCAAGAATTGTGCGTGACAGGATCAGTATACACCGATGAGAGATTTTCTTGAAAATTTCGACAAGGTTGGATAGCATCTGGCCGCATACGCCGTTGGTCCAGCGACGGCTTTGGTCAAACGGCTACGGGCGCAGGAGGAGGCATGGGCCGGACGCAGCAGCATTCGCTTGATTATCTCACCATTGTGCTCTTCGCGGCGGTCACGCTGGCGACGTTGGTCGGCGTCCCACTGTTCGGGTATTTCCACGGATTCAACGCGGTCGATTGGATCATGTTGGCGATCCTGTACATGGCGAGCGGACTCGGCATCACCGTGGGCTATCACAGGCTGATCGCCCATCGCAGCTTCGAATGTCCCGAATGGGTGAAAGCCTGTCTGCTGGTTGCAGGCGGGTGGGCGTTGGAAAACTCGGCCTTGCGATGGTGCGCCGATCACATTCGGCACCATGCCCGTTGCGACCAGGAGGAAGATCCCTACAACGCGAAAAAAGGATTCTGGTACAGCCACTGCGGCTGGATCTTCATCAAATCACCGCATCGCGATGAGAAATATGAATTTCGGCTCCGCAAGGATCGGGTGGTCATGTGGCAGCACCGCTGGTATGTGCCGATCGTGCTGTCCGGTCTGGCTCTTCCCTTCGTCATCGGCCTGGTCAACGGAGGCTGGACGGGCGGCTTGAGCTGTTTCCTGCTGGCCGGGGTCTGCCGGACCTTCCTCGTGTTGAACTCGACGTTCTGCATCAATTCGATCTGTCACCTCTGGGGTTCCCAATCGCACGGGAACCTTGACAGCAGCCGCGACTGTTGGCTCATCTCGTTGATCACGTTCGGCGAGGGCTATCATAACTATCACCATACGTATCTGCGCGATTACCGAAACGGACCCAAGTGGTATAACTTCGACCCCTCGAAGTGGCTGATCTACAGCCTGTCGTTGATAGGGTTGGCCTACAACCTCCAGCGGCAGAAATCGTAACGATCACTCCCCCCGACATCGAGTTCATGCGTCCCTCTCGGCCCAGGCCGGCCTGGGCCGAGAGGCCCATTTCCTTTTCCTCGCTTCATCGCTTATGATGGAACGTGCTCAGGTCGTACGGAACGGGCGCTCTCAAGCGCCGTTCGAAAGAAACGTGGTGTCATGCCTGAAATGAATCCAGGACCCACCGCCCAGGGCGGTCAAAATCTCATCCCGGGCGTCAAGAAGGTGATCGCCGTCAGCAGCGGCAAGGGCGGGGTGGGGAAGTCCACCGTCGCGGTCAATCTGGCAGTCGCGCTGAGCTTGGACGGTTCGAAGGTCGGCCTGCTGGACGCCGACATATACGGCCCCAACACCCCGATGATGATGGGGGTGGAGAAGCCGCCCGAGCAGAAAGACGGCAAGATCGCGCCGGCCGAGAGCCACGGCGTCAAACTGATTTCGATGGGGTTCTTCGTCCCGGAAGAGACTGCGGTCGTCTGGCGCGGCCCCATGGTGCACACGGCCATCCAGCAGTTCTTCCGCGATGTCCTCTGGGGGGAACTGGACTATCTGCTGATCGATCTCCCGCCCGGCACCGGCGACGCGCAACTGACATTGTCCCAGCTCGTGCCGCTGTCCGGCGCCGTCACTGTGACCACGCCGCAGGAGGTGGCGTTGCACGACGTGCGCAAGGGCCTGATGATGTTCCAGAAAGTGAACGTTCCGTTGCTGGGGATCATCGAGAACATGAGCTACTTCGTCTGCGGTCACTGCGGGCATCGGACCGACATCTTCTCGCACGGAGGCGGGGAACGGGCGGCGGAAAAACTGGGCGTGCCGTTTCTGGGCAGGATCCCGATCGATCCCGCGATCCGAGACGGAGGCGACACCGGCAGACCGATCGTCACGGCCGACCCCCAATCGCCGCAGGCGGCCGCTTTTCGCGACATCGCGACCAAGATCGCAATCAGGCTCAGGGAAATGGACGCGGGCGGAGAGGACCAGGGCGTCGAGCGCCTGCTGAAGAAGATCAAAGGACCTTTTGCCGACAAGTAGCGAGCCTGCAATCCAGCGAGGAGAAGAGGGGAATCAACTGGTAAGATGTTTTCTCGACGCGCTCAGAAGACTGAGCACGGCGCGTCGCTGCGCAAGCAAGGGCAGGAGGTGACATGGCTGATTTTGTGAGAGTCGCAGGCACGTCCGACATCGCTCCGGGGAGCGGGATGGTCGCCGAGGCCAACGGGCAATCCATCGCCGTGTTCAACGTCAACGGCACCTATTATGCGATCGACAACACCTGTGTCCACCGCGGCGGCCCGCTCGGCGAGGGCGACCTGGATGGAGAAGTGGTGACCTGTCCCTGGCATGGCTGGCAGTTCAACGTGAAGACCGGAGTGTCGGTGAACAACCCTGCCGCTTGCGTCAAGTCCTACCCGGTTAAAGTCGAGGGGACAGACATCAAAGTGCTCCTCTAACCTTTTTCTTTCCGGCACCGTCTCGCCTTCTTTGCTCCCAGCCCGACCCCGGCAGAAGCCTGATCCCGCGCCGCGTCTCTGCGTACTTGTGCGGGTCTCCTCTGTCCATGCATAATACCGTGGCATGGATCGCGCCGACCTGCTGTCGCTGTACCGTCAGATGCTCGTGATCCGCCGGTTCGAAGAGAAATCGGCGGAGATGTACGCCCTCGCCAAGATCGCCGGATTCCTTCATCTGTACATCGGAGAAGAAGCCATCGCCGTCGGCGCGATCGCCGCCATCAGGCCCGACGACTATGTCATCAGCGCCTACCGCGATCACGGCCACTGTCTCGCGCGCGGCTCGGACCCCCGCAAAGTGATGGCCGAACTGTTCGGCAAAGCCACCGGCCTGTGCAAGGGGAAAGGCGGCTCGATGCATCTCGTGGACGTGGAACGCCGCTTCATGGGCGGGTACGCGATCGTCGGCGGGCACATCCCGCTGGCGACCGGCCTGGCCTTCGCGGCCAACTACCAAAAGCTCGACCAAGTCGTTCTGTGCTTTTTCGGGGAGGGAGCCGTGCCCAGCGGCCATGCGCACGAAGCGTTCAACCTCGCGGCCCTCTGGAAGTTACCGGTGATTTTCATCTGCGAGAACAACCGCTATGGGATGGGAACGCCGATGCAGCGGGCTATTGCGCTGTATTCCGACGTCGCAGAAACGGCGCGTTCCTACGGCATCATGGCCGAGCGTGTGGACGGCATGGACGTACTGGCCGTCCGGGCTCTGATGCAGAAAGTGGTCGAGCAGGTCCGCGCCGGACAAGGCCCCTTTTTCGTCGAAGCGATGACGTATCGATTCATGGGCCATTCCATGGCGGACCCGGCGCACGGCCACTATCGCACGAAGGAAGAAGTGGAGGAATACCGGAAACGCGACCCGCTGCTGCTCCTCAAAGAGACGATTGTGACGAACCGCCTGGGGACGGAGGCGGATTTCAAAGCTCTGGAGCGGGAGGTGTACGACATCGTGGACGCCGCCGTCAGGTTCGCCGAGGAAAGCCCGTTCCCCGAGCCCCGAGAACTTTACACCGACGTGATGGTCGAGGAGTGACCGTGCCGACAGAGCTGTCCTATCGTGAAGCGCTCAATCAGGCCATGCGCGAGGAAATGCGTCGGGACCCTCGCGTGTTCCTGATCGGCGAAGAAGTCGGCTACTATCAGGGCGCGTTCAAGGTCAGCAAGGGTTTTGTCGAGGAATTCGGCCCTCAACGGGTCCTGGACACGCCGATCACCGAAGCCGGCTTCACCGGACTGGCCATCGGTGCGGCGATGGCGGGCTTGCGTCCGATTGTCGAGCTGATGACCTTCAATTTTGGCATCCTAGCCCTCGATCAGATCGTCAACAACGCCGCCAAGATCCGGTACATGTCCGGCGGCCAATTGTCGGTGCCTATGGTGATCCGGGGACCGGGGAGCGCCGCCCACCAACTGGCCGCGCAACATTCTCAGAGTCTCGAAGCCTGGTTCTGTCACGTGCCAGGACTCAAAGTGATCGCGCCAGCGACGCCGCACGACGCCAAGGGTCTACTGAAAAGCGCCATCCGCGACCCGAATCCGGTCATTTTCATCGAGGCCCAGCTCCTCTACGGCACCAAAGGGGAAGTTGGGGATGGCGAGTATACGATTCCGATCGGCCGGGCCGAGGTCAAGCGGCGAGGACAGGATGTGACGATCGTGGCCTATTCGAAGATGCTGCTGGTGGCCTTGGAAGCGGCCGAGGAATTGAGCAAGGAGGGGCTCCAGGCCGAGGTGATCGATCCGCGCACGCTGAAGCCCCTGGATCTGACCGCGATCGTCGAGTCGGTGAAGAAAACCGGTCGTCTGGTGATTGTCGAGGAAGGATGGCGTTTCTGCGGATTGGGCGCGCAGATCGCCGACAGCGTGTATGCCGCGGCCTTCGACTACCTGGATGCCCCGATCGTGCGCGTCACCGGCGAAGATGTCCCGATGCCGTACAGCCGGCCGCTGGAAGATGCCGCGATTCCGGACAAGGCCCGGGTCATGGGAGCGGTCAAACGGGTGACGTACCGAGGATAACAAGGAGGACGACGTATGGCCGGACAATCCGTCACGATGGGGCACATCGAAATCACCGAGACCCTGGTTCGACTCTACGTATTCCTGACCCAATATCTGGACCGTTGCGTGGACGAGGCGGCTCGGAAGGCCTATCCGGACGAGGAGCTGGAGGCGCATCTCTCTTCGACCAGGTCCAAGATGCTGGAGATTCTGACGGTGAACCCGGTGGTGAAGGGCAAGGTCGAACAAGAATGCGACCGAGTCCTTGCACTGGGCGCTGCCTGTCTGAAGGGCGGAACGGGGAAGGCCTCCGTGTTAAAAGACTTGAAGGCCGAGCGCGTGGTGCTGAAAAACAAGACGATCGCCCTGAGCGACTTGCTGGCCGTCTTCCGCGCACAATAACGGCGTCCGAAACGTCACCACGCGCGATGGCGACCGCCCAGACGGAAACCTATCAATTGGCCGGCCTCGATGCCCGCGAGCGGGGATTCAACCGGTCGGTCGACTTCGAGCGCGCCGGCGACGGGTACAGGGCCGTCTTCCGGTACGAGACCGAGCGCATTCTGACTGACGAGAAAGACACCCGGGAAGCCGCGCTGATCGAGCTTGTTCGGGTTCTCCAGGTACGAGGCTACCGTCAACTCAGAAGCCGGGTGAGCGTTCGTAACGGCGTGTATCTGGGGTCTCAAGAACCTTGGGTCGAGTATCCGGACCCGACGCGGCAACCGGAGGAACACGGACTCTTCAACGTATTCAGATGGCTACGCCGATGGTTCAACACGTAACTCCGCAATCGGTGGTAAGCTGAACACAAGGAGCGGTCAATGGCGAGTCGTGTCGTGATGCCCAAACTGACGGACACGATGGAAGAAGGCGTCGTCGTCAAATGGAAGAAACACGAAGGCGACAAGGTGGCGGCCGGCGATGTCCTGGCCGAAATTGAAACGGATAAAGCCGTCATGGACCTGGAGGCCTTCGCCTCCGGCATCCTGCGCAAGATTCTGGTCCGCGAGGGCGAAACCGTCAAATCCGGCACCCTGATCGGAGTGATCGCGGAGGCCGACGAGGATATCACCGCCGCACTGGCCGACCGTATCGAGGCCGCGCCCTCGACAAAGACCGAGAAGCCGGCCCCATCCAAGCCGCCGTCCGAGGCTCCGCCCGCGGCCGCGGAACCGGCCGCCAAACCGACGCGCATCCTCGCCTCGCCCCGCGCGAAGGCGTTGGCCGCCGAGAAGGGCGTCGATCTCTCCACGATCACCGGCACCGGTCCGGACGGGCGGATCGTCGAGGAAGATGTGTTGGAGGCGGCCGCCGCCCGACCGGCCCCCTCCGCAGGTGTTGATGTCCCGCTGAGCCAGATGCGCAAGGCCATTGTACGGGCCACCATCCAGAGCAAGGCGCCGGTCCCGCATTTTTACCTCACGACCGAAATCGACATGGAAGAAGCCGAGCGGCTGCGCCAGCAGTTCAAACATAGCCGCCGCACGCATCCGAGCGTGACGGATCTGCTGATCAAAGCGGCGGCGTTGGCGCTCGCTAAACATCCGGAGATCAACGCCTCCTTCACAGGCGAGGCCATCCGCCGGCACGGCTCGATCGATATCGGCGTCGCCGTCGGCATGGTCGACGGGCTCGTCGCGCCGGTCGTCCGAAACTGCGGCGTCAAGTCCCTCGAGCAGATCGCGGTCGAGTCGCGCTCGTTGATCGAACGGGCGCGCGGCAAACGCCTGCAACCGCAGGAGTACACAGGCGCCACGTTCACCATCTCCAACCTGGGGATGTTCGACGTGGAGAATTTCATCGCCGTGCTCATGCCTCCAGAGGCTGCGGCCTTGGCCGTCGGGGCCATTCGCGACGTGCCGGCGGTGGAGGAGGGGACCGTGAAAATCAGTCGGCGCATGAAAGTCACCATGTCCTGCGACCATCGCGCCATCGACGGCATGCAAGGAGCGCAGTTTCTGAGAGAATTCAAACGTATCCTGGAACATCCTCTGGAATTGATTCTGCCGAAGGAGCAAGCATGAGCTTCGTGCCGATATCCGAGGTGCGGAAGGCCGACGGAGAGACGCCGTCAGCTATCCGCGAGACCCGCCGCCTTCCGCCTTGGTTCAAGGTCCGCATCCAGCAGGGGCCGAACTACCGGGACATCCGGCGGATCATGGATACGCTCGATCTCCACACCATCTGCGAAGAAGCGCGCTGTCCGAACGTCTGGGAATGTTGGAACGCCCGCACGGCGACCTTTTTGATCCTGGGCGACATCTGTACCCGCCGGTGCCACTATTGCGCAGTGACGACGGGCCGGCCCCATACGCTTGACCTCGAAGAACCGAGGCGCGTCGCCGAGGCGGTCCGAGCCTTGGGACTGCGGCACGCCGTGATCACCTCCGTCAACCGGGACGAATTGGAAGACGGCGGGGCGTCCATTTTCGCCGAGACCATCCGAGAGATCAGACGATTGATTCCGACCTGCGCGGTGGAGGTCCTCATCCCGGACTTTGAAGGCCAGGAAGCGGCATTGGCGACGGTCGCGGCCGAGAAGCCGGATATCCTCAACCACAACATCGAAACGGTGCGCCGGCTGTTTCCGTCCATCCGGCCACAGGGTAAATATCAACGATCGATCGAGTTGTTGGATCGTGCCAAGAAGATGGGGATGCGAACCAAGTCAGGCCTGATCGTCGGAATGGGCGAGACCATGGAGGAAGTGCGGGACGCCATGCGTGACCTTCGGTCGGTCGGCTGTGACATCATCACAATCGGCCAGTACCTCCAACCGACCAAACAGCACCTGCCGGTCGCCCGTTTCTATCATCCCGACGAGTTCGCCGCGTTGAAAGCCGAGGGTCTGGCGATGGGGTTTGCCTACGTCGAATCCGGCCCGCTGGTGCGAAGTTCCTACCACGCCGCAGAGCAGAGCGGCGATTCTCACGGGCCTCTGGATGGGCGCACGGTTCAGACGTAGCCCGTACGCCCATTATCCTGTCTTTCACTTCCGCCCGTGCAGGCTATGAGTTTTCCTTCCTTCAGGTCGCCGACCCGCGATTTACAGTTTCATCTTTTTTGCAATTTCCGACAGGTCTTTCGGATACAGCACAATCTCAATACGGCGGTTCGCCGTGCGGCCTTCCTCGGTCTCGTTGCTCGCGATCGGCTGCGTATCGGCATAGCCGACCGCCGACAAGTTGGCGGGATTTACACCGCCCTCTTCGATGAGGTAGCGCACGACGCTGGTGGCGCGCGCGGTGGACAATTCCCAGTTGGTCGGGATGCGGTCCTTGAGCTTCGCGCCGATCGCCACGTTATCGGTGTGGCCTTCGATCCGGATCTGCTTGTCCGTCACCTTCTTCAAAATCTCGCTCACCTGCTTGAGCACCTTGAGCCCGGCCGGTTTGACCTTCGCCTGACCGGAGTCGAACAGCACACGGTCCACCATGTTGATCGTGAGCCGGTCCCGCACCTGCTTGATCGTAATGTCCCCCTTCGCAATTTCGGCCTGCAAGGATTTGGTCAGATCTTCATGCGTTTTGGTGAGACGCTGGATCTCCGCTTCCTTGGCGGCTCGATCCTGTTCCAAACGGGCTTTTTCTTCCGCCTCAGCCCTCAACCGTTCTTGCTCCTGTTCGAGCGAGGCTTGAAGCTTGCCAAGGTCCTGAAGCGTCTGGTCGCGCTCAGTCCGAACCCGGGCCGCCTCCCCGGTGACAGCCGCCAGCTCACTGGTCAGGGCCGCGACGCGCTGCTTGCTTTGCTCCACCTCCTGAGTCAGCGCCGCAAGCTTGGTTGCCAGGCTTTCTCGATCCGCCGCGGCTTGGCGCAGCGTGCCGATTTCCCGGTCCCGCTCCGACAGCCGTTTTTCGAGGTCTTTGGCCCGCGCGCTTTCCGTCTCCAGCTCTCCGGCGCGTTTCTGGAGCCTGGCGATTTCATCTTGTGCGGTGGTGGTCCCGGCTAACAGCCGCTGTTTATCCTGCTGCAACGCGTCGGTTTTCGCCTGCTCGGCGGCGAGCTTCGTCTCCAGTTCGCGCGCCTGATCCCGGGCCTGAGCCAGCGCCGCTGTCGCCTGTTCCTTTTCTTTTTCGACGGCCGCCAGGCGGGCGGTCGCGTCCTCAAAGGCCTTTCTGGCGTTGCTCAACTCCCGCTGAAGCGCCGCGATTTCGTCCGCCGCGTGTTTCCTGAATTGCTCGGCCTCGGCGGCCGCCTGTTGCTTGAAGGCCTCAAATGCCGCGGAGGTCTGGGCCGAGGCTTTCCGGGCCTGGGCGAGCTCTCCCAGCGTCTGTCTATAGCGTTCCCCGCTGACGCATCCGCTCACTGTGACAGCGCACAATAGGGCCAGCGCACACGCTCTGTGGTTCATGTTGACCTCCTCACTCGATTCCGTGTGGGTTGTCTGCCTGTTCGTTCTCGCGTTCCGCTTGTGGAACCGGTTCCGCGTGGTACTCACCCGCGCAAATCTGCCCCCCAACGCGGCTCGGTTAAAGAGGAACCCTTTGGAGTTGAGCAACGACAATGCCACAAGCCGGCAACTGCCGATGGACGGATTTAGAAGGGCCTTCCAAATCTGGGCTTGTATGAGCGCCCCTACAGAGCGTGTCAAAACTGCACATCTGGGCGGTGCTATGCTTATTTCGACATTCCCTCGACGACGACCAAGACAACCGAAGTTCAGCCGGAGAACATCCGCGGCAAAACCGTGAAAGAGTGGCGGGTGTCTCGGCATCGAAGGTGCTTCAAACGGAGGAGGCCCTATGGTTTCCCGGTGCACGATACCCTGTCTTGCAGGGAGTATCTGCCTGCTGATGTTGACCGCCTCAGCGTGCAGCAGCCGTTGGACGCAGAGCGATTCAGATTTTCCAAGCCTGTCGGTTTTTCGTCAGTCGGGCGAGAAGGAGAGCGGGCTGACCGGATTTGCCCCCGTGGTTCCGGGGAAAAATCCCTCGGAGGTCCAACTCGGGAGCGGGCCCAAGGTGGTCGAAGCCGAATCCCGCGAGACCGGCAATCGGCGGATCGCCGAGGTGCGTCCTATGCCGGCGACGGGGGCGCTGCAGGATGTCTTCTTTGCCTTCGACAGTTGGGCGCTGACGGAAGACGGCAAGCGAGCGTTGGCCCGCGATGCCCAGTGGATCAAAGCACGCCCGGACGTCGGTGTGACCATAGAGGGCCACTGCGACGAGCGCGGCAGTTTCGAGTACAACCTGATTCTGGGAGAGAACCGGGCGAAGGCGGCTCGGAATTATCTCATCAACCTCGGTGTGAACCCGGGCCAACTAGCCTGGATTTCATACGGCAAGGAACTCCCGTTCTGCCGCCAACACAATGAGGCCTGTTATCAGCAAAACCGGCGGGGGCATCTGCGGCTCGTTCCCGCGCAAGACATGAAGTAACAGATCACCGACCTGAGCTCGTGGACGGCTGTCGTCCTCAAGTCCTGTGACTGGAACGGTTTTACTTTTCCGCCGCCGGCGCCTTGCCGATCAACCCCTGGGTTTCCTCCTGGACGCGGCGGAGATGGTCCGTGCCGCGAAAGCTTTCGGCGTCAAGCTTGTACACGTCTTCGGTGCCGGAGGGCCGGGCGCCGTGGTCGGCTTGGCCCCGATCTATCCCAGAGTATCCACTTTGATATGACGGTGACCACGGCGGATGCGATACCCATCAAAGTCGGCGTGATCGAGCGTGAAAACCTTTGTCGTACGCAGCGATTCTGCCGCTACAATGAGGGAGGCGTCCGCGAGATCCATGGGATGGTCACCGTACTGCTCCATCAGTTCAAACGCACGTACCACCGCTGCCTGATCCATGAACCACACGGAAACCCCGCCGTCGAGGATGAAATCGCGCAAGCGGTCAGCCCCTATGCTGTTCGGCGTTAACAGATGGAAGGTTTCAGCCAAGACAGGAACAGTGGTGAAAAGCGTATCACGCAACGTGCTGAGTATGTCCTTGCATCGTCCGTGCTCGGCATCTTGAGGATCGAACAACGCCACGAACGGGCCGGTATCCACAAGGATCATCGACGATGTTTCCGTCGGAGTACGGCCTGCACTCCGCGTCGCGTCTCAGTCGATGGCCCAATCGCGTAGCCTCCAGGCCCGAGGTCGAGACGACGGTACACTTCGAAAGGCAACTGTGTGGCACGCCGTGTCACCTCATCTCGCAAGACCAGTATGCCGCGCTTCAGTGCAGCAGAGACAGACCAACCCATCTTCTGCGTCACCTGCTTCAGTACTTTCTCCGCTTCGTCGTCCAGTCGGACCGTTCGGATACCCATAAGTTTCCTCCATATGCCAGGACGTCATACGCACTGTAATACATCCTGCAGTCTCCGTCAACCTTCGTCAGTGCCTCTCGTTGAACACCTTACGCCTCTCCCTTAAACATGCCCTGTCGCCTTGAGGGCCTCAGCGATCAATGCCCGGGCTTCGTCCTGAATGCGGCGGAGATGGTCCGCGCCGCGAAAGCTTTCGGCGTAAAGCTTATACACGTCTTCGGTGCCGGAAGGCCGGGCGGCGAACCAGCCGTGCTCGGTCACGACTTTCAGCCCGCCGATCGGCGCGCCGTTGCCGGGTGCCGCAGTGAGCTTCGCGATGATCCGGTCGCCGGCCAGTTCCGTCATCTGCACCTGATCAGGAGAAAGCCTGGATAAAATCACCTTCTGTTCCGGAGTCGCGGGCGCGTCGATCCGCTCGTAAACCGGATCGCCCAGCTCGCGGGTCAGCTCATGATAGAGTTGAGCCGGATCGCGGCCGGTCCGCGCCATCATCTCCCCCGCCAGCAGGTCCATGATGATGCCGTCCTTGTCGGTCGTCCACACGTTCCCGTCGCGGCGCAGGAACGACGCGCCGGCGCTCTCCTCTCCGCCGAATCCGAGTGAACCATCCAGCAGTCCGTTCACGAACCATTTGAAGCCGACGGGCACTTCGACGAGCTTCCGCCTGAGTTTGGCCGCCACGCGATCGATCAGGCTGCTGCTGACGAGCGTCTTTCCCACAGACGCGTCCGGTTTCCATCCGGGACGATGGGAAAACAGATACCGGATCGCCACGGCGAGATAGTGGTTGGGGTTCATGAGTCCTGCCGAGCGCGTGACGATCCCATGCCGGTCGTTGTCCGCGTCGTTCCCGAACGCCACATCGAAACGATCCTTGAGCGCGATCAGGTTGGCCATGGCGTAGGGCGAGGAGCAGTCCATGCGGATCTTTGCATCCCAGTCCAGAGGCATGAAACGAAACGTCGGATCCACCACGGGATTGACGACGTCGATCTCCAGCCCGTACCGTTCTGCGATCGGCTCCCAGTAAGCCACGCCGGACCCGCCGAGGGGGTCCACGCCGAGTTTCAGCTTGGCTGACCGGACGGCCTCCATGTCCACGACGGCGTGGAGATCGCCGACGAAGGCGCCGACGTAGTCATGCGCGTGAGTGGTGGAAGCGCGGCGCGCGCGTTCATAGGGAACCTGTGCGATGCCGCGCAAGTCGTCGGAGAGCAGCGCGTTCGCCCGCTCTTCGATCCATTTGGTCACCTGCGTGTCGGCAGGACCGCCTGCCGGCGGGTTGTATTTGAAGCCGCCGTCCTCCGGCGGATTGTGCGAGGGGGTGATGACGATGCCGTCGGCCACACCGGAGGTTCGGCCGCGGTTGTAAGTAAGAATGGCATGAGAAATGACCGGCGTCGGGGTGTAGCCTCCGGCGCGATCCACCATGACATCGACCCCGTTGGCCGCCAACACTTCGACCGTGCTGACAAACGCCGGTTCCGAGAGCGCATGGGTGTCCATGCCGAGATAGAGAGGACCGGTGATGCCGTGCACCTTCCGATAGTCGCAGATCGCCTGGGTGATCGCCAGAATGTGCGCTTCGTTGAAGCTGCGTTTGAAGGCCGAGCCGCGATGACCGGACGTGCCGAAGGCGACCCGCTGCTCGCACACGGCAGGGTCCGGCTTCTCCGTGTAGTACGCCGTGATCAGTCGGGGAACGTTGATCAGGATCGAGGCAGAGGCGGGTTTGCCCGCCAGCGGATTCAGGCCCATGACCGTTTCCTTTCCGTTTTCATGGACATCAGCTATGCGACCATAGTGACTCCCCCGGCTGCGTGTCAACCGGTCGAAGTCGCGTTCTCCGGTCGAATTGACTCTCCTCCGACCCCTCCCTATAATGAGTTTCGCTCCACAGACTCTGGCCTTCACGACTCGTCATGGTCGCATTGTCCAGGGAACTTCTCGTGAAAAAGGTCGGCGAATTTCGGGCCGGTTTCCGGCGCGCCTTCGCCATGACGTCGAACGGGAAGACCTTCACCGTCGAGGACATCGCCCTGTTGGAACGAGCGGCCGACGCCGTGGTGCAACGCGGGATGGCGACGCCGGCCACGTTGTTCCTGGAATCCGTCGGCCCGATGAACTTTCTCGGGAGCCAAGCGTTGTACTTTCTCACGCCGATTCTGGAGTTGGCGTTCAGCAATAAAGAAGTCGCGCAGGTGGCGCGTTTGCTCGAACGCCGCGAGACCATCCCCCGCCTGATCGCCCTCATCGAAGCGAAGTCCGCGCCCAAAGGAATGTCCGCTCGATGACCGCGCCCGGTCAATCCGCTCATAGGCATGCGACAGACCGGCCGCTGAACGTCATCGTCGCGACCGACTGCGGCAGCACCACCACCAAAGCTATTCTGATCGAGAACATCGTGGACGAGTATCGCCAGACCTACCGCGGCGAAGCGCCGACCACCGTCGAGGCGCCGTTCGAGGATGTCACGAAGGGTGTGCTCAACGCCGTCGCCGAAATCGAAGAGCTGTCCGGCCGGAAGATCCTCGACGGCGAACGCATCATCACGCCCAACCGGGCGGCGCAGGGGGAACCGAACGTGGGCGTGGACGTCTATATCTCCACGAGCAGCGCCGGCGGCGGGCTGCAGATGATGGTCACGGGGGTCGTTCAGAACATGACGGGGGAAAGCGCGCAACGGGCGGCCCTGGGCGCCGGCGCCATCGTCATCGACGTGCTGGCGTCGAACGACGGACGGTTGCCCCATGAAAAGATCGAACGGATCCGGACCATGCGGCCGGACATGATCCTCATGTCAGGCGGCACCGACGGCGGAGCCATCACGCACGTCGTCGAGATGGCGGAATACATCGCCGCCGCCGAACCTCGCCCCCGGTTCGGCAGCACGTACACCTTGCCGCTCATTTACGCGGGCAATAAGGAGGCGCGCGAGCAGATCGGCAAGATCCTCGGAAAGAAAACCGCGCTGGTGATCACCGACAACATCCGTCCCGTGCTGGAGCGGGAAAACCTGGCGCCGGCCCGGCAGAAGATCCACGACTTGTTCCTCGAGCACGTCATGGCCCAGGCGCCGGGGTACAAGAAGCTCATCGAGATGGCGGGCGCGCCGATCATGCCGACCCCCGCCGCGGTCGGCTTGATCATGGAGACCATCGCCAAGCGGCAGCACCTCAACCTGATCGGGGTGGACATCGGGGGCGCGACGACCGATGTCTTTTCGGTGTTCGACGGCGTCTTCAACCGCACCGTCAGCGCCAACTTGGGCCTGTCGTACAGTATCTCCAACGTGCTGGCCGAAGCCGGATTGGCGAACATCATGCGGTGGGTGCCGTTCTCCATCGACGAGCAGACGTTGCGGAACCGGATCAAGAACAAGATGATCCGGCCCACGACGATCCCGCAGACGCTCGACGAGTTGCAGGTGGAGCAGGCGATCGCGCGGGAAGCGCTGCGGCTGGCGCTGATCCATCACAAGTCCTTGGCCACGGGCCTGAAGGGCGTGCAACAGGAACGGACGATTTCGGATATCTTCGAGCAGCAGACGTCCGGCCGGACGCTGATCGACATGCTGAAACTGGACCTGATCGTGGGCAGCGGCGGCATCCTGTCCCACGCGCCGCGGCGGGTGCAGTCGATGATGATGATGATCGACGCCTACGAACCGCTGGGCTTTACCCGCTTGTCCGTCGACAGCATTTTCATGATGCCCCATCTCGGCGTGCTCTCGACGGTGAATGAAAAGGCGGCCACCGACGTGTTCGTCCGGGACTGCATGATCTATCTCGGCGCCTGCATCGCGCCGATCGGGCAGGGCAAAGACGGCGAGCGTTGCGCCGACTACGCCATCGCGTTTGACGACGGCCGTCCGGAGGAGCGCGGAACCTTGCGATTCGGCGACCTTCGCGTATTCCCGCTGACCCAGGATCAGACGGCGCGCGTCACGATGCAACCGGCCAAGACCGTCGATCTCGGCGAAGGTCCGGGCCACGCCGTCAGCCGCGACGTACAAGGCGGGGTCGTCGGCTTGCTGCTCGACGGCCGGGGACGCCCGTTGCAGCTCCCGACGAACCATGCGGCGAGATTGACGGCCTTGAATCGTTGGTACAAGTCGGTGGATCTGTACCCGCAACCCAGTGACAGGTAACACGTGACACGTAACGAGTGAGAAGATGCCTTTGCTCCTGTTTGTAACCACGTGTCACGCGTCACCGGGACCCATTGCATCCTGGAGCAATGGGTGCCCGCGTCACGTCTTTTAGACATGGCCCACGCGTACACACCAGGCCTCACGGTTACCGAACGCACGGTGGTTCGGCGGAAACGGTTGCTGCCGCTGCCCGGCACCGTGCTGGTGAACGTCGGCGAAGAAGTGCGCGCCGATTCGCCGGTTGCGCGCGCCGAGTTGCCCGGCAAGGTGCAGGCGGTCAACGTCGCCAATCTTCTGGGCATCGCCCCCGATGAAATCAGAGAGTATCTGATCAAACGGGAAGGCGAGCCCGTGCAGAAAGATGAGGTCATTGCAGAGAACAAGCCGCTCATCAAATGGTTCAAGACCGAAGTCCGGTCGCCGATTCAAGGCACGATCGAATCGGTCTCCACAGTGACCGGCCAGGTGCTGTTGCGCGAGCCGCCGCGCCTCCTGGAACTTCTGGCGTACATCGACGGGACCGTCGTCGAGGTGCATCCGAGTCAAGGGGTGACGGTCGAGACAGCCTGTAGCCTGGTCCAGGGCATTTTCGGGATCGGCGGGGAAACCTGGGGCAACATCGCGATCGCCGTGAAATCTCCCGAAGAAACCCTGACGCCGGAGCATCTGACCCCGGACCTCAAAGGCAAGGTCGTCGTGGGCGGCGCGTTGTGTCCGATCGAGACCATGAACAAAGCCAAGGACGTGGGCGTCGCGGCGCTCGTCGTCGGTGGCATCCACGATAAGGACCTGCGGGCGTTGCTCGGCTATGATCTGGGCGTCGCGATTACGGGAACCGAAAAGGTCGGGTTCACGTTGATCTTGACGGAGGGATTCGGCACGATTCCGATGGCCGCCAAGACGTTCAAGCTGCTGTCCGCGCACGCCGGACGGAAAGCCTCGGTCTCCGGCGCGACGCAAATCCGCGCGGGGGTGATCCGGCCGGAGATCATCATTCCGCGGCCGGACCACACGACATCTTCTCCGTCGCGAGAAGGCAAGGATGAGGGAGAGCACGCCCGCGAGGGAATCAAGGTCGGCGATCTCGTCCGCATCATCCGTGACCCGCTCTTCGGCAAAATCGGCGAGGTGTCGCGGTTGCCGCCGGACCTGCAAAAGATTCCCACCGAAAGCCTGGTGCGCGTCCTGGAGGTCCGTTTCCCGGACGGCAGCACGGCCGTCATTCCTCGCGCCAACATCGAAGTCATCGAAGGAGTCTGACGGCTGTGACACGTGATGCGTTATGCGTGAAGCGTGGGAGCGGCCGGTCGCTGGTGGCCGGCGCGCTTTTGTCCCTGTGCGCGCTGCCGGACTGGACGGGGTCGGCGGCGTCGGCCGAATCGCTTCTCGCGCCTCCGCGAGACCTTCGGGTGATCGACACCCCGAACGACGGCGGCGGCAGCCTGACCGTGCTGTGGGCGCCGGCGCCCTACGACAGCGCGACCGTCAAGTACCAGATTCTGCTCGGCGATTCCCCCTCGGCCGATTCCGCGACGATGAAAGTCATCGCCGAGTTCTCGGCCAACACCCATTACGTGCGGGAGAACAAATGGCCGTGGTGGACAAGGCCGGATCGCCCGGAGGTCCACCAATTCATTGTGAAGAACGGCAAGGGCATCGAGCTGAAAGACGGCGTCGCCTACACCGTCACGGTCGCGGCGGTCAGCGGCGATGACCGCGCGTTCGCCGTGCCGATTGCCGCCGCGCCGGCGCCCAATTGGATCAACTGGAACCAGATGAACAACCTGCTCCTGGCCCTGCTGTTCGGCTCGGTCGTGTTCTACGCGATCCGGACGGCGAAGCGACGGGAGATCTTCCTCCGCCGGATTCCCGGGCTCGACGCGGTGGACGAAGCCATCGGGCGCGCGACCGAATTGGGCAAACCGATCCTCTATCTGACCGGCGCGCACGACATGAGCGATCCCTCGACCATCGCGGCCGCCGTCATTTTGGGCCGGGTCGCGAAGCGGACGGCGGCCTATGAGACCGAGCTGCTGGTACCGCACCGCGATCCGATCACGATGGCGGTCTGTCAGGAAATCACGAAGCAAGCCTATCTGGAAGCAGGGAAGGCGGACCAATTCAAGGAAGACTCGAACTTCTTCATCACCACCGATCAGTTCAGCTACACAGCCGCCGTGGACGGGATCATGCTGCGCAAGAAGCCGGCGGCGAACTTTTTCATGGGCGCCTACTTCGCCGAATCGCTCCTGTTGACCGAGACCGGCGCCAGCACGGGCGCGATCCAGATCGCCGGCACCGATTCCGACCACCAGTTGCCGTTCTTCGTGACCACCTGCGATTACACCTTGATCGGCGAAGAGCTGTACGCCGCCAGCGCCTATTTGTCCAAAGAGCCGGTGCAGATCGGCACGCTGCGCGGCCAGGACATCGGCAAAGCGTTCATCCTGAGCGTGATCGGTCTGGGCACGCTCGTCGCCACCGCCGGGGTGTTGTTCGGCACGGAGTGGCCGCAGATCCTGCTGGACGTCTTCCGGGATCTCAAATGATCTTCTTTCGCCGACAGGCGCCGCTGCTGGTGACGCTGGTGACCGGGCTGGTCTTCGCAGCCCAATACTATGTGCCGCATCCGGCCTCCGAGCACCTCCTCACCTCGGTCACCAAGTGGATGCAGATCATCGGCGGCTTCGCGTTGGTGCTCGGCATCACCAGCCTGTTCCATCTGCATGCCGTAAAGATCCGTCGCAAGGAGCCGGGATGGGGGTACAGTCTAGTCTTGTATGCCGGCCTGCTCGGCACGATCGCCGTCGGCTTGTGGGCGAACGGCAAGGAGACGATGAACGGAGCGCCGACCGCGTTCGGCTGGATCTATACCTATATGTTGGTGCCGTTGCAGGGAACCATGTTCGCCATCCTGGCGTTTTTCATCGCCTCCGCCGCGTACCGGTCGTTCCGGGCGCGCAGCCGCGAAGCAGCCGTCCTGCTGGTCGCCGCGATCATCGTCATGATGGGCCGCGTGCCGCTCGGCGAATACCTCCTGCCGGCCAGCGGCGACGTCTCCCAATGGATTTTGAACGTGCTCAACGCCTCGGTCCGGCGCGCCATCCTCATCGGCGTGAGCCTGGGTGCCGTGGCGCTCTCGTTCAAAATCATCTTCGGCGTGGAACGGTCGTACCTCGGTGGCGGTAAGGAGTGACGTCATGCGTAATGCGTCATGCGTGACAGGTAAAACTCAGCTTGGGGGTGCAGACACCTCACACTTTACGCATCACGCTTCACGTTTTACGTCTCACGAGGGCTTCAAGTGACCTTCGCTGAGCGCATGCTCAAGATCGACCGGCGGATCATCTTTGCGGTGATCGGCCTGTGCACGCTGTTGCCGCTCCTGTACCCGGTCGGCCTGCCGATCAAGGTGTCGCCGGAAGTGCGCGGGGTGTACGACTACATCGAGAGCCTGCCTCCGGGTTCGGTGTTCCTGCTGTCGATGGACTTCGATCCGGCTTCCAAGCCGGAACTGTATCCCCAATCAATCGCCATCCTGCGCCATGCCTTCCGCAAGAACCTGCGGGTGATCGTCATGACCCTATGGGTTACCGGCACCGGTCTCGCGGACCAGGTCATCAGCCAGGTCGCCCAGGAGGCGGGCAAGGTCAACGGCCGGGACTACGTGTTTCTCGGCTGGAGCCCGGGCGCCGGGTCGGTCATCATCAACATGGGGCAGGACCTCTACACCACCTTCCCCTTCGATTACTACGGAAAGCCGACCAAAGAGTTGCCCGTGCTGAACGGCGTCCAGAACCTGCGCGACGTGAACTACGCCGTAAGCTTGGCGGCCGGCAATCCCGGCGTGGAAGCGTGGTATGTCTTCGGCAAGGACAAATACAAGTTCGAGCTCGGCGGCGGCTGCACGGGCGTGATCGCGCCGGGTCTGTATCCCTTGCTGAGAAGCGGCCAAATCAACGGGCTCATCGGCGGCCTGCGCGGCGCCGCCGAATACGAAAGCCTGATCGGCCAGAAGGGGAGAGCCGTGGCCGGGATGGACGCCCAGTCCGCGACCCATTTCGCCATCATCGTGCTGGTGATCCTGTGCAACATCTTCTATGTCTCCATACGAGCGAAACAGAAAGGTTGAGGCTAAAACCATCAACCTTAACCTGATCCTCATCGGTGGCGGCCATGCCGTTTGACACGTTGCTGGGTGCCTGGATCGCGACGGGATTGACGCTGTTTATCCTGTCGTTCCTGTACGAAGACAACCCGCTCTTCAAGGTGGCGGAACACCTCTATGTCGGGGTGTCGGTCGGTTACACGATCGTGAAGGCCTACGATACGGTGATCATCCACTTGATCTACGAACCGATGGTCAAGCAGGGCGACTGGTCCCTGCTGATCCCGCTGTCGATCGGGATGCTGATGCTGACCCGCTATGCCCCGAAGGCCGCCTGGTTGTCCCGCTACGCGTTCGCCTTCATCGTGGGGGTGGGATCAGGACTCGCGATTCCGCGGACGATCTCCTCGTACATCCTCAAGCAAGTGGAAGATACGGTTCGGCCCCTGGTGTCAATAGTCCCGGGAGACGGCCTGACTTTCAGCTTCAACCTCTTGAACCCGGCCAGCAACCTGAACGCGATCATCATTCTGCTCGGTGTCACGTCGGTGCTGTTCTATTTCTTCTTCTCCATCGAACACACCGGTGCCGGCAAAGCCGTCGCCCGAACCGGCATCCTGTTTCTGATGATCTCGTTCGGCGCCGCCTTCGGCTACACCGTCATGGCCCGTATGTCCCTCCTGATCGGCCGGCTGACCGACCTGATCGAATTTTCCGATCCTGCCTACGGGCGCGCCTCGCTGTGGCTGGCGGCCGTGACCGTGGCCGCGCTGGTCATTTGGACCCGTAAGCGCGGCGAACACCCACCTGAAGGATAATTAGCCCTGATTCGAACGTAACCTTCTCGATCAAGAGGTTTCTACCGTTTCTCCCAATATCCTCTCCCTCCTCTGGAGGGAGAGGACAAAGGTGAGGGTGGTGCCCGGTGGTTCTTCCAGAAATCGTCCGGGCCCAGCCTCCGCACGCGGTTGCGGGTGACGGCGGGCCTCCGTTAGAATGCCGTTCTTGATCATCATGGATACACAAGCGACGCCGACGCCCAAGGATCCCAAGAAATATCCGCTGCTCCGGAATCTACAGTTCTCGCCGATTCGGCAGAATGAAGAGCAGTACATGGTCCTCTGGGACCCCACCGGCTTGAGCAAGGAGAAGCTCATCCTGCCCTTGAGCTATTTCTTCCTGGTCCAGCATTTCGACGGGGAACATTCGCTCGAAGAGATCGGCGTGCTCTATCTCAAGCGCTTCGGCGAGTTTCTGAATCCCCGGAACCTCGAACGGCTGGTTGAGGATTTGGACGCGAAGCTGTTCTTGGAAGGGGAGCGGGTCGAGGCGGCAAAAGAACAGGCCAAGAAAGCCTATCGCGAATCACCCGTCCGGAAAGCCGCCTTCGCCGGACGCGGCTATGAGGCAGACGGCCAGAAGCTCCGGGCGCAGATCGAGGGCTTCTTTTCGTCCAAAGAAGGGCCCGATTTCAAGCCATCCGAGAACCGGGGGAAAAAGATCAAAGGCCTCGTCGCTCCGACCTACGACCTCCGCCAGGCCGGTCCTATTTATGCCTGGGCCTACAAGGAACTGCAGGAAGCCGAGGCGCCGGACCTCTTCGTGCTCTTGGGCACCGCCTATTCCGGAATGGAGTCGTTTTACGCGGTCACGGACAAAGACTTCGAGACGCCGTTGGGCGTCGCGCAGGCGGATCGCGCCATCCTGGACCGGCTGAGAACCACCGTCCCGCAATGCTTTGACGACGAGCTCTGCCATCAACACGAGCACGCGATCGAATTCCAACTACCGTTTCTCCTGCACATCGTCGGCGGCAAGAAGCCCGTGACCATCGTGCCGGTCCTCTGTACCTTTCCTGCAACCAGCCTCAGCGATCCGCAGAGCCGACAATTGATCGACTCCTTCATCGCCGCCCTCAAGGACGCGATCGCCGCCTCCGGCCGGGACGTCTGCGCAATCGCCGGCGCGGAACTGGCCCATATCGGCCTGCGGTACGGCGACCCGTCGCCGCCCACCGACTTTTCCTTCCACCGCTGCATGCAGCAGGATCTGGAGATGCTCAAACACGCGGAGAATCTCGACCCGGAGGCCTTTGCGCAATTCATCCGGAAGGAGAACGACCAGCGCCGGATCTCCGGGTTCTCGGCCATCTATACGCTGCTGCGCCTGATTCAAGCGGAAAAGGGCCAGGTACTGCGCTACGACCGCGGGATCACCGACCAATATAATTCGACGGTCACCTACGCCAGCATGGCGTTCTTTTAGCGTTCCGAAGCTGGTACGGGCCGAAGCGGGATAGGCTGCTCGATCTGCTAAGGAAGAGGCTGCGGTGTGAAGGGATGCGGGTACGGGGATATCCCAACGTCTCAGACAAAACAAAGGGATCCCCTTATTGTTAGCCTCCGAGCCAAGGAATCCAGGCGCAATGTGAAGCGAAAGTGGATCGCTGAGGTAATCGAGCAGGTCGGGCAGTCCAGCGGGCCTGGCTAACAACCCGCTTGAGCGGCCCGGCATGAATGCTACGTAGTCAATCGATCGAGGCAGCGCCGGTCGCTCAGCACCGAGGCGTTAGACAGCGGGAACGTGACACGAAAGAGAGGCTGAACGTGGCGGAAATTACACGTCGTCGAAGCGGAGAGTTGGTGCGGGGTGTGTTCAAGCTGCTCTTGGCTCACCCAGAGGGGGTACCAGCGAAATCCATACTGGAGAAATTGGCGGAGATTGTCCCGCCTACAGATTTCGAGAAGACCACTTACCCGCGCCGCCCAGACGTCCGCCGCTATGAGAAGATCGTAAGGTTCTCCACGATTGGTCCTGTGAAGGCCGGATGGTTGCTGAAGAATAAGGGACTCTGGACGCTGACCGATGCAGGTCGCAGGGCATACGAACAGTTTCCGGACCCGGAGGACTTCATGAGGGAAGCAGGACGGCTGTACCGCAAGTGGGCGGCCGAGCAACCTCAGGAACCCGAGGCTCTTGTGGACGAAGGCTCGCCGGACGCAGCCACGACCCTCGAAGAAGCAGAAGAAGCAGCGTGGACAGAGATCGAGGAGCACCTGGAACAAATGAACCCGTACGATTTCCAGGAACTCGTCGCGGGCCTTCTTCGGGCAATGGGCTACCACGTAGCGTGGGTTTCCCCGCCGGGGCCGGACAAGGGCATTGACGTCATCGCCCACACTGACCCACTCGGGATACAGGGGCCGAGGATCAAGGTTCAGGTGAAGCGCCGAACCGACAAGACCACTATCGACGGCGTCCGCTCGCTGCTCGCTCTGCTGGGTGAAGGGGACGTGGGCCTTTTTATCTCCACGGGAGGGTTTACGCGCGAGGCGGAAGAGGAAGCTCGGCGGCAGGAGAAGCGACGCGTCATGCTCGTTGACCTAAAGCGACTGTTCGATCTCTGGGTGGAGCACTACGACCGTATCCCGGAGGTGCAACGACGATTGCTGCCGATTCGACCCGTGTATTTTCTTATCCCGGAGGAGTGATGCAGTCTAACAACAGGATGAATCTGATGGGCCGCTCGCAGCCCGTAGGTTATCCTGAGCGTTAGACAGTGGGCACGCGGCAAGGTGCATTCTCACGTTCAAGGAGGTCGCCCTCATGGCAAACGAGTTTACAGCGGTCATTGAACAGGACGAGGGCTGGTTTGTCGCTTACTGTCCGGAGATTCCTGGAGCGAACGGCCAGGGACGGACAAAGGAAGAAGCATTGGAGAGTCTTTCCGACGCCATTGCGCTTATCCTTCAAGACAGGCGGGAGGACGGCCTGCGCGGGATTCCGCCAGAGGCGATCTGTGAAAAGGTCGTTGTGAAGTGAAGCGCAATGATCTTCTGCGTCACCTTCGCAGACATGGCTGCTTTCTCAAGCGTGAAGGTCGCTCCCACTCGCTCTGGTGCAATCCAAAGACTGGTTGGGTTGAAGCCGTTCCAAGGCATGTCGAGATTCCCAACAAGCTCGCCCGACAAATCTGCGGCGCTCTTTCAGTCCCAGAGATTGGAAAGGAGGAAAGCGCTGTCTAATCTGGTGATTGGCGAAGAAAAAGGTTCCAGGAACCCTTTCTCAGACGCAGGAACCATTTCTCAGACGTGGAACAGAACAAAGGGGTCAGAACAGAACAAAGGGGTCAGACCCCTTATTGCTTCTTAGACCCCTTATTGCTTCTTCTCGCATCACCCGGAGATACTCATGCTTCGATCGTCGCGCCATGCCGCCTGTCTCAATTCTGGCCCTCCTTCTGCCTGGCACCATGCCGGGTCGGAGGGTAAGATTGACACATGACGAAACGATCTGTCGCTCGGCAAGATTGTAGATGACTCAATATTTGAGATTGACAGCGAAATCCTTGGACGATATTTTGGTAGCGCATTCAATCTAAAGGATCTGACATACCATGACATTCTCCGTTCAGACCCACCGCTTTACGGTTGAAGATTTCCATCGGATGGAGACCGCCGGCATTCTGAAGGAAGACGACCGCGTTGAACTGATCGACGGAGAACTGATTGAAATGACACCGATCGGCCCAGCGCATAGCGCCTGCGTGAATCGGCTGACTCGAATTCTGGTCCAACGCGCCGGTGACCGTGTTCTTGTCAGCGTGCAAAACGCGGTCGTGATGAGACCACGCTCGGAGTTTTACCCTGATGTAGCCGTATTGCGTCCCAGAGCGGATGACTATGCTGCAGAGCTTCCCGGCCCCCAAGACGTATTGCTCCTGATCGAAGTGGCCGACACCGCCCTGCGATTCGACCGAGAGGTCAAGCTCCCCCGCTATGCCGAGGTCGGCATTCCGGAAGTCTGGATCGTCAATCTGTCTGACGCCTCCATCGAGGTCTACCGCGATCCGGCACCCACGGGCTACCGATCCACAACCGCGTTTCGCCGTGGGGATCAGCTCAAACCCAGCCTTCTTCCTGCTCTCAACATCGCAGTCTCAGAGATCTTGCCGCCCTGACCGCATTGCGCACATAACCGGTCGCCAACTGCACTTAGCCATCGAGCACCTACCGCACCTTGGAAAGCAAAAGAGGGACACGCTCCTTTTAGGAGAGAAGTTCCAGGTCGGCCCCGTGCGTGCAACGTGGAGCCCAACCCAGACCGTTTGCGAGGCGCTGTTGCTAGTCTGGGTGCCCCTCCTTTTTCTTCAGCGGACCATGTGGGGGAAAGGCGAATCGACCTTCACCTCACCCCGGAGAGGCCGCGTGGAGCGGTTCGGCGAGGCGAAAGAGGATGGTGTGGGTTCCGGAGAGCACATCGAAGTCGACCAGGATCTGATGAACTTTGACGCCGAGGCCTTTTTCAAGCTCGGCCCGCAGCAGCGACTCGCCTGATTTGAACAACGCCGTGTACACCTGCTCCAGCAACGCGCGCCCGCTCTGTGATTGCGCCAGCCGTTCTTCCGCCGGAATGAAAGCGCTGCGGGTCAACGTCACTTCGATGATATGGTCGCTGACACGAACCTGCGCGCGAGTGTAGCTGGACTTCATGAACTCGGTCTGAAAGTTCAACACCGCCAACATGACCGCGTACTCGATCTCGGCTTTCGTTCTGGCCGCGCATTTCATCGTCGGCGACTCCTGAACTTTGTGGGTGTGGTTTCTGCGTGCTGTTCGCTTCTCCTCCAGCGTCGTCCGAAACCGATCACGGATAAAGGCGTCCAGCGACCGAGGCACCGCGTCATCCGTTGCCCCGGGATCGAAGGTCACCGCGGCGGCCTCCGCTTCCTCCAAGCCCGCGCTCCGCGGACTGAGGGTCCTCACCTGTCCATGCGCGACGTGTAACCTGTTCATCGCGGGGCCTCCTTTGCGATGCGCTCTCAGCCCTGATCCGAGATTTTTCTGACCATAAACCCTTTATGCTCTTCGCCCCGTCACCCGTTGCACCGGCACAGCAACGGGCTCCCGGGATAGGAGGGAAATGTTCTCGGACACCACCCTCACCTTTGTCCTCTCCCTCCGGCGGAGGGAGAGGAGTTTTGGCTCATTGTGCTGTATGGGGAATCCCCCTCGCCCCTCCCTCTCCCACCAGCGGGGGAGAGGGAAAGGAGAGTCGGGGGTGAAGCTACCGGCTATTCGCCATTCGCTGCCGGCTACTGTTAGTACGCTTTGCTGTAGCCCGCCTCGCCGTCGTAATTCCAGAGCTTCTGCGCGGCGGACCACCACCAGCCCCGCCTGGTCAGCGCGTCGAGAAACGCATTCACGTCCGCGTCCTGCACGTCCCGCGTCGCCATGAACCGGCAGCGGTACCAATTCACCATCAGCAGATCGGGACTGACGAAGCCCGGCCACACCTTCGTCCCCCGGTTCGAGATGAACTCGCACTTGAAGGGACCGAACTCCCCGTCGGCGAACTTCGGAATGCCCTTGTCGGTGATGATGTAAATATCCACACCCACCAGCTTGATCTCTTTCTTCTTTTTCGTCGCGATCGCTTCTTGGGTAAGCGTCGGCATCGTGTCCTCCTCACTTCCGCGCCGCGCGCATCTTATCGATGATGGCCTGCGCGTATTCGTCCGTCTTGGCGGTCCCGCCCACGTCGTAGGTGACCGTCTTGCCTTCTTCCAGCACCTGATACATCGCCCGCTCGATCCGGTCCGCCGCGTCTTTTTCGTTCAGCCAGCGGAGCATCATCACGCCGGAAATGAGCACGGCCGACGGATTGACTTTCTTCATCCCGGCGTATTTCGGCGCCGATCCGTGGACGGCTTCAAAGATCGCACAGTTGTCGCCGACGTTGGCGCCCGGCGCAAAGCCCAGCCCTCCCATCAACCCGGCGCAGAGATCGGTCAAGATATCGCCGTACAGGTTGGGCAGGACCAAACAGTCGAACTGGCCGGGATTGCGGACCAACTGCATCGCGCAGTTGTCCACGATGATGTCGCCGGTCTCGATGTCGGGATATTTCTTCGCCGCGGCGCGGAAGGCTTCGAGAAACAGGCCGTCCGTCATCTTCATGATGTTGGCCTTGTGCACGCAGTACACCTTCTTCCGGCCGTTGTCCCGCGCCCACTTCAAAGCGAAGTCCGCGATGCGATACGAGCCGGGCCAGGTGATGACTTTCAAACATTGCGCCACCTCGTCGGACACCATGTGTTCGATGGCGGCGTAGGAGTCTTCGGTGTTCTCCCGGAAATTGATGATGTCCAGCTTGTCCCAGGGGCGCTTCAGCGCGGGAATCAACCGCACCGGGCGCACGTTCGCATAAAGGTCGAAGACCTTGCGCAACGTCACGTTGGCGCTCTTGTGACCGGTTCCGATCGGCGTCGTTGTCGGGCCCTTCAACGCCACCTTGTTCTTGGCGATGCTTTGGACCGTCTTGTCCGGCAACAACGTGCCGTACTTTTCCAGACAGTCGAGGCCGATCTCCTCGTACTCCCATTGAATATCGACGCCGCTGGCGTCGATGACCATGCGCACCGCCTCGCAAATCTCCGGGCCGGTGCCTTCACCCGGAATCATCGTCACGACATGTTTCGCCATTCACAACCTCCCTTAAGCAGCAAGGGCGATCGGACCATCCGCTCCCCTTTCGTGACCTGGTTGAGTGCAATTGCGATTCCACACGCACAAGCAAGCCAAAGATAGAAAGAGTCCTGAAGGAGACCGCGGATTGCGCGGACCGGAGGGATCGAAGCGCCGGCACGGTTTCGTTATCCGCAGCCGCTCGCGTGCGGGAACACACGCGACGTGCGGTGTACCGTGCGCGCGCGCTCACAGCCGTGTCTCCTTATCCCGCATGACTCGCGCGGGTTCGTGACGTTCCGCCCGTTGCAGCCGGTGACGCAAAGAGATACCCGGCAGACGCGAGGTGAGACGGGCAAGCGCAATGTGGCCGCCGCATCGTGTCTTCTCTCAATACGCCGCAGCCGGCGAGAGCGGCTCGTTCGAGACGAGCTTCAGGATGCGGAATCCATCGAACCTCGCGGTCGCGCTCCCCATTGTAATCAGGCCGACCCGCCCGCCTTGGCGGACCGGCTCATCCGAAACCGCCAAGACCTCCGCTCCGTCGAAAAACAGGGCGAGACGCGGCCGGCTGAGATGGGCGAAGTTCTCTCGCTGAATGCGCAACACATGCCACGCGCCGGGTTTCGGCTTGACGGCGGCCGTGCCGACCAGCTTCATCCGTCCCTGCTCAATCCGATGGATCGACACTTCGGTCAGGTCGTGGTTCACCGTCGCTGCATAGAGGGTCTCCCCATTCCGCCCGCCCACGGCAATCCCGGCTCGGCCTGCTTGTCTCTCGCCGAGCTTGAGCCGCACCGTCACGTCCACGTAGTCGAAGGACGTCTCTTCGGTCAGGAGCGCGTGCACACAATCGGTATCCGTGCAGACGGCATGATGCACGAGCACGTGCGGAGCGCTCGGCGCCTGAGGATCGGCCTCGATGCGCCAGTCGGCCCGGTCTCCACGAACCGCGTCCGAGACGAGAAATCCTTGAGGAACGGAGCCGGGTGCCTCGTTGTCGAATTCCCACACGCGAAGCAGATCCTGCGCCGGAGGGTTCGCATGGACGGCGACGTCCAGCACTTCCTGGGAGCGGACGGGAGTGGGCAGTGTGACCTCAGTTCCTTCCGGCACCAGGGCCTTGACCAGATCATTGCCCACCAGATGAGCCCAGACGCCGACCATCCCGACGGGAAGAGGAACACGGTCATGCCATTGCTTGACGAGACGGACCCTGGCTTGCACGGTGCTCGGGGTGCGGTCCAGCGACAATGTTTCCAGCAGAAGCAGGGCTTGCGCCGCCGTCATCTTGTCCAGAGGATCTTCCACCAGCTCCAGCGCCTGCTCCGCCTCGCGGCCGGCGAGATCCCGCCACGGATGCTCGTACCGGCGATTCCAGGCCAGCCACTGAATGCGGTCCCAGGCCATTTCCAACAGGAATGCGCCGCGCCCTGCGCCATCCGCCTCGCTCGCCAGCTGGAACAGTTGTCCGTGCAGCGCCAAGGCCGCCTCCGCTTCACCGTTCCAGCGATACAGCGCGCCCAGCCGACGGCGTATCTCAGGAGACGCCGCATCGGAGTGCACGACGTTCTCGAATGCGGCGATGGCGCCGTACAACGCCTCAGCGGCGGGTTCCTCTCCCGTCGCGACGGCTGTCAGTTCCTGGCGCCAGGTCGGCGCCTGGATATTCCAATACAGCTCGGCCAGCCGGCGTTTGGCAGCCTGGTCGGCCGCATTGATGCCGCTTTTCTTCAGACCTTCGTCCAGAAACGCCTCGAATAACTCGGTCCCCATCAGGATGTTCGCCTCGGCATCATTGGGATCGATGAGCAGGAGTCGCTTCAGCAGCCCCAGCCGATCGCTCCGGCCGGGCAGGTGTTTGGCTCGCTCGATCCCGGCCCGAAAGTGCTCCGCCGCTTCTGCCTTGCTCCACCAACGCGCCGAGCCGACAACCAATCCTCCCTTGACCGGAGGCTCAGCGGATGGTGCACCCGGGCGCTCGAACGCCCGACCGATGTTGTCAGGATCAAGACCATACCGTGCCCCGGGGATTTGAGGCGCATCGGCCAGCGCTTCATTCACCACCGCCGCGTCTCGCGCATACCCCAGTTTTCGCAACCCGCTCACGACGACGAACCGGACGTCAACCTCGCGGACCGGGCCGTACCGGCGAATCTGCCCGCTCGCCCACCAGACTTCCCCGGGCCGGAGCGCCAACGGGGCGGTGAAGGGATCGGGATAAGTGATGCGGGCTTCGACCAGCGTGCCACGCACGGCGACCGGATCGTTCCCCTTCTCCTGGATCGCGATCGACCGGGCCGGCCGGACCTTTTGAATGGTGATCCGCGGCGTCGTTTCTTTGACGACGGCCGGCGACACGAAGATCGCGGGTGGATAATTCTTCCAGGTGTCCGCCTGCCGATGCGATTCCGCAATCAGCCCGAAGCCGACCCCCCGGCCCACCGCGCCGAACACACCCGTTTCCGGCTCGTCGTCCACGAGCGCGCGATGGGCCTTCATCGTGTCCTCCCAGCAGGCCTTGTCCGCCCCGGCCGGCGCTCCTGGCTGGCGGCGCAGCGCCAGACAACCCAGGTCGAGCGCGGCCCAAGTCGCCCAGTTCGCCGAAGCCAACGCTTCCGCGTACTGCGCGACGAGGCGAGCCGGATCGTCACCGGCCCGGTCAAGCCGTTTTGCTTTGGCCGTCAGATCGGCCGCTCTTGCCGACATCGACAACCCGACCAACCAGACCATCGTGACCACTCCGATACGCGCGAATATCCGTGCGGATCCCATGTTCTTCTCGCCCTCCGATGCTTCAATACCCCGGCGGCCTGGCGTAAGGCGGCGTCCGGCTCCGAAGCCGAAGTGAGGGGGACCGGAGGTCCTCCCCACCGACGGACCGTTTCAGCGAAGAGGGGATGGTCGCTGCGCCGTCGCCGGTGATCCGAAGCGGAAGATGACACGTAACAGTCTGCCCGACTTGCGCGGTCGGACCAGCCCCAACAGAACGTCGTGCTTCGCCTCGACCGGGCCGGATGACAGTGGCGCCGACACAGGGACGCCCTGAGCCGCCATCAGCAGGAGGCGCCCTTCTTCCTTTTCATCGGTGCCCGACTCATCGTGTATCGACGCGGGCTTGCAAGCGGAGTTCCCGAAGCCCGGCGGAACCCGGTTCCGGAAGGAGAAAGCGCAACTCGGCTTGCTTTCTCATCAAACGGCTGACGAGTCTTACCACTGGCCGGAAGAACACAGAAAAGAGGTCGCCATGGAGGCTAAAAGACGTGTATACGCACACGGAACGCACGAACTTCCGTGCGATGCCGCACCACAAGGCCCGGGATGGGCGGCCGAACCCTATCTGAAGAGAGGTGTCCCCTAAGTCATTTCTTCCGGCGGCGGTCCAGCATCCAGCGGGTGATCCCTAGATGTTTGGCCGCCTGGGTCTTGTTCCCCTCAGACCGTTGCAGCACCTCAGCGATGATCCGATCCTCCAGATCCGCCAGGGACTGTTCCCCAACCCGGAAGCGGATGCGCACGGTCATCGGATCATCGGAGTCCGCAGCGGCGGGCCGGTCTTCCGCGGGACTTTCGGAGGCTGGCGGGGAGGCTCCCTGGAGATCGGACGGAAAGTGGGCTGCTTCGAGTTGGTCTCCGGAGCAGAACAGGACGGCGCGTTCGATCAAATTGTTCAGTTCACGGACATTGCCCGGGAACTGGTAATTCCCCAGGACGGCCTTGGCGCTCTCTCCCAGCGTACGAACCGGTTTTTTGAGCGCCAGGGCGGAGCGAGCCAGAAATTGTTCGGCCAGCGGAATGATGTCCTCGCGGCGGTCCCGGAGCGGCGGAACAGTCAGCGTGACCACGTTGAGCCTGAAATAGAGGTCCTCGCGGAACTCGCCTTTCGTGACCGCCTCCTTGAGATTGCGATTCGTCGCGGCCATGAATCGAACGTCGACCGGAATGCTCGCCGAGCCTCCGACCCGGCGCAACGTCCGCTCTTCGAGGACCCGCAACAGCTTGGCCTGCAGCGGGAGGGGCAGGTCGCCGATCTCGTCGAACAACACCGTTCCTCCCTCGGCCATCTCGATCAAACCGCATTTCCTGCCGGAGGCGCCCGTGAACGAGCCTTTCTCGTGGCCGAACAACTCGCTTTCGAACAGTTCGCGCGGGATCGACGGACAATCGACCTCGACGCAGGGCTTGTCGGCCCGGGAACTGTTGTAGTGAATCACGCGGCTCATGTACTGCTTGCCGGTGCCGGTCTCGCCTTGCAGGAGGACCGTTACCCGGTCGTTCTTGGCGAGTTCCCGCACCTGCTGCAGAAAGGCCTGGGTGACGGGACTCCTGGCGACGACCCGATCGAGGGCGTAGCGGTCCGTGTCCTGGCCGCTGTGCAGTTGCACCTGCCGGCGCAGCGCGAGCAAATCCGTCGCGCGACCCAGCGCGTGCAGGAGATCGTCCATGTCGATGGACTTGGCCACGAAATCGAAGGCGCCGAGCCGCATGGCTTCGACCGCGTCCTTCACGGTGCCTCTCGCCGTGAGCAGAATGACGAGGAGATTCGGCGCAACCTGTTTGACCCGGGCCAGCACGTCCAGGCCGGAGAGGTTCGGCATGAGGAGATCGAGCACCAGAATGTCGGGCTCGTAGGTCCGGAGCGTCGCGAGGGCTTCCTCTCCCGATCCGGCGGTCTGGACCAGGTACCCATGGTCGGCCAACCTCAAGGCGAAGGCTTCCCGCACGGACTCTTCATCCTCCACGAGCAGGATTTGCCATGCCATCTCAACCCTCGCCCTTCAACGGAAGCCAGATTTCGACGACCGCGCCGCTCCCCGGAGGACTGTGGATGGCCAACTGGCCCCCATGCCGTTCCACGATGTCCTGGGTGATGGTCAGACCGAGCCCGACGCCCTTCGCCTTGCCGCTCGTGAAAAACGGTTCATAGATATGTTTCAGGTCCTCCGGAGGGATGCCCCTTCCCGTGTCCGTGAAGGTGACCAGCACGCCGGCAGTCCGACGGGTGTCCCGTTTCATGGCGATCGTCAGATCGCCGCCGCCGGGCATCGCTTCGATCGCGTTCATGGCGATGTTCAGGCAGACTTGCTGAATGTGGGCGCGTGACACCTCCACCGAAGGAAGATCCGCCTCCAGGTCTTTTTTCACGGCGATGCGGTGCTTGAGCAGATTGGGCCGCAGCAGGGTGAGGGTGTCGTCGAGCAGGGCCGGAAGATCGCACGGCCGCAGGTCGAAGGGGCGCGGCCGCAACTGTCCCAGATGCGACTCCAGGAGTTCGTCGATCCTCGCGGCTTCGCGGGCGATCAGCCGGCAGCGGTCCCGCGCGGCCGGCGGCAGCGTGTCCTGCTCGGCCAGATGCATGGCGAGACTGCCGAGGCCGATCAGCGGGTTGCGGATTTCGTGCAAAATCCCGCCGGCGAGCTGCCCGACGAGCTTCACCTGCTCCGTATGACGCAGCGCCTCCAACATCTGCTCCCGCTCGCTCAGATCGGTGAGAATCGCCAGGTAATACCGGATCGCGCCGTCCGGATCCTTCACCGGGCTCACGCTTTCCCACACCAAAAACTCGGAACCGTCCTTGCGCCGGTTGACGAAGCGGTCCACGAACGCGTGTCCCGAGCGGATCGCCTGCCACAGCCGCTCGTAAAACTCCGGCGCGTGTTTCCCGGACTTCAGCACGGCGGGGGTCCGCCCGATGACCTCCTCCCGTTTCCATCCCGTCATGCGT
This sequence comes from Nitrospirota bacterium, assembly GCA_040755395.1. NCBI lineage: Bacteria > Pseudomonadati > Nitrospirota > Nitrospirota bacterium. Next base: position 23,837 of record JBFMAX010000009.1, on the reverse strand, counting down.
TCCATCGCCGGGTTCCATTCGAGCAGGCGGCCGTCCGTGTCAGTCAGCATGATCCCGTCCTGCACCAGCTCGAACAGCCGGTGGTAGAGCTGCAACTGGGTCTCCTCCCGGCGCCAGCGCTCCAGCACGGTGGCTACGGTGTTCGCCACGGAGCACAGAAACTCCAGTTGCTTGTCCGAGAACTCCCGGACGCTTTTGCAATGGGCGCCCATGACGCCGTACACCCGATCCTGGACCATCATGGGCGCGCTCATGCCCGCGATCCCGCCGTGTTCGGACAGGAGCCGGGAAGGCGTGAAGCGGGTTTCATTGCGCAGGTCGCGGACGACGACCGGACGGCGCTCCCGGATCGCGTAGCCGGCTTGGGAGTGGGTCCCCCCTTCGACGGTGAGGCTGCCGATCAATCCTTCGCGCCAGCCGACCCCTGCCACGAGGTAGAGGTGTTCGTCGGACTCCCGCGGGATCAGAATCTTGCACAGCTCCACGTCGAGGGCCTCCGCGGTCAGGCGGACCGCCTCGTTCATGATCTCCTGGACCGCCACCCCGCTGACCGCCAGCGCGCCGATCCGGGCGAGCACCGATTGGAACCGGGCGACCTGGGACGCCTCGTGCGCGAGCAGCGTGCGCTCGGTGACATCCTGAAGAACCAGCAGGACGCCCGCGCCGCCGTGATAAGGAACGACGTTGAAGCGGCATTCGTAGACGAGCGGCCGGCCCCGGCGATCGGTCAGGCGATACGCTTTCGTGCCACGCGCCCCGAGGGGCTCGCGATTCCAGGCGTCGGCCTCGGCGAACAGGCGCGCGCGGAGAGACTGGAGCGGAGTCGCCGGCTCGGGTGAAGATGCGTGCGGCTCATCGGCTCTTTGGTCCGGCGCGTCGACGAGTTCCCCGAATCGCGCATTTTCGTAAATGAGGATGCCCTGGGAAACGAAGCAGAGACCGCCTTCGATGCAGTCGCTGACCCAGGCCAGCACTTCCGCGGCGGCGACTTCCGACTGTGTCAGGAGCGGCGGTTTCGGGCGCGGGCGTCGGGATGACGACATGCGTTCAACGCTCGGTCATGCGAGGAGGATGGCGGCGGGAACGTCCCGCCGGCCCTGGTAGTATAGCGGCTCTGGATGGAGGCAGTCGAGCGAGAGCAGGCCGGGCCCGGGGAGCGAGCCGCACGGCGTCATTTGGCGACGAAGTGCTCGCGGCGGCTGACCGCCACGTCGCTCACGAACATGGCGCCGGAGTGCTTGTTGAAGAGCGGGCCCAGGCCGGCCAGAATCGGCTCGACCTTCTCGTCCGGCACGACCGTGAAGACGATCACCTGGCTGCTGGTGTCGTTGAACAGCAGGTGGCCTTCATGAAAGCCGTGATGGCCCTTGCCGGATACATGATTGATGATCGTATAGCCGGTGGCGCCGACGCGATCCAGCAGATCAGTGACAAATTTCAAGTGTTCGCCCTGCACAACGATCTTGATTTCCTTCATCGGATGCAGCGTCAAGCCGATCATGATGTTCTCCTCCTCGTGTCCATCCGCCGTTGCGGTCATACCGGTGAAACTCGCCGTCTTGCGGATCGAGCGCCACGAGCGTGACCCACCCCAGGTTGAACAACTGCTTGAGCAATGGGTGGCGGTCGATGATCGCGCGGATGCGGTCGCGCGGGGCTTCGATGACGGCGAGCAGCCGCATCGGTTCATGATAGGGTAGGCGGCCGTTCAGGACCGTCTGGGCCGGCAGTCCGATGCGCAGATCGCTCCACACGCCGGTCATCACGCCGATCCGGCCGACCACGTTGTGGTAGACCTTGCTGCCGCTGCCGTAGACCTCGTTGTCGACGGTCGAAAAGTAATGCTCCATGTTGATCCACTGGGCGACGACGAGCGGCGCGGTCATGATGGTTTCCAACAGCTTGCCGGAAGCGTCCTGCCGGTAATCATACGAATGCAGGAAGGCGCGCCCCTGCAAATCGACCGATTGGGACAAGGCCCGCCGCCCGATGATCATCAGGCTGTTGCGGGAGAGGCCCCATTCCGGACGGACCTCCGCCCAGTCCTGACTCCGCCGCCGGGCGAGGCGCCTGGCGGTGCGGGGATCGAGCCGGCCGGCGGGTCCGTCGAGCGCGCGGCAGCGCTCCAGCGCCGCCTGGTCGCCCGCTTCCTCCAAATCCTCCATGAGGCGCTGCAGATCCTTGCGGTGCGTGGCCGGCACATCCTCCAGATCGACGATGCGGACGCAGTCGGCCGTGGTGTCGTGCTGCGCGGCGAAGAAATGCGTATCGTTCGGGATCGCGATGCCGCGCGCCTGCAGCAACTCCCGGACGGCGGGCTTGTTCGCCATGGCGGCGATGACCCGCGCATTGGAGAGCCCCTGATTCCCGCCGCAGGCGCCGCAGTCGAGGGCCGACTCGTAGGGATTGTTCTCCGAGGTGCTGCCGTGGGCGCAGAACAGCACCACGCGCGCGAAGTTGGAGGTCAGTCCCATCAAGCGGAGCGCAGCTTCGACGTAATAGGCCTGCTCCGTCAGCGTGAACCCGGTCTGAGTGATACGGTCCAGTCGTTCTAAAATCCCGCGCGGGCTGATCCGATGGTGTTCGCACAATTCCTGATAGAAGGCTTTTTCCGCCTCCGGAGTGAGGCGCAAGGCGCTCGCCACTTCGCCGTTGAGCCCGTCCGCCTGACCGAGAGCCTTCCTGCGAATCTTCTCCAACAAGGCGGTGGAGAGGGCCGCGCCCGTCAGGCCGAACCGGTCCCGAACCAACTCCCGGATCCGGGCCTGCTGCTCGGCCGCTATCATTTCCTCCGCCTCTTCCCGCGTGAGCTTTTCGACCGTCAGGGTCGTCGCGACGGACGGGATCAGGAGCCGTTTCAACCAGCGGCTCGCGGTGTGGTACCAGACAGGAAGCAGCGTCTTGCCGAAGAGCGGCAAGCTGAAGAACCAGCCGAGGGCCTCCACCATGACGTAGGGCGTGATGACGTTTTCTTTCAAATCATGCAGCAGCGTGTGCGCCGCTTCGGTGAGCCGCGCCGCGGTCTTGTGTCGCTCGGCGAGCGCGCCGTGATAGCTGCGGGGTACTTCGCGAACCCGGTTTTTCGGTTTCAGCAGCACGGGGCAGTGGGAGACGGCATAGGAGGCGCTGAAGGGCTGATAATCCAGCGGCACGCCGAAAAAGCCGGCAAGCCCCAACGTTTCATAGCCCCCGCGATGCTCCAGGTGTCGGCGGAAGACCTCCGACCGCACGTCGATGCAAAACACCACCTGTGCGAGCGGTCTGGACGGCGCTTCCTGACCCGTCGCGTGGGTCGCCGCGGTGATCCGGTTGGCTCCTGCCGCCAGGCGACCCAGTATTTCACGGCGATGGCTCGCTTCAAAGGCTTCCAGCCAGCGCGGGCCGTGCTGCGAAGGCGGAACCCGTTCGAGCCAGTCGAGCACCGTCCGGACGTCGGACGGCGCGGTGGACTCGATCGCGGCCGGATCGATCGAGAGCGCCCGAGTGAGACGAACGAGAAATCGGGCCGCTGCCTGTACGGAGCCCTCGGCATCCTGCTCGGCACGCCATTCGTACTCCCGCCGTCCCGTTTGCTCCCAGGCCTGATGGTCATGCTTTTGGCGGGCGCGCGAGAGCCGTCGGACCAGTTTGACCGCCGCCTTGCGGAGGCGTCCGGCCACCCACTCCCGTCGCAGCCAGCAGGCAGACGGGTGTTGGTCCATGAATCGCCGAATCTCGTCGTAGTCTCCGGCGAGGCCGAGGCGATCGCGACAGACCCGGTCCACCAGCTCCCGCTCGTAGAACAGGCGGACCGCCAGATAGTTCACGAGATCGACGGGACACTGTTCCTGCCAGGGAAATCCGATCTGATTCGCTCGCCACTTGATATAGCCGGTCCAGCCCGGCAGCGCGGCGAGATGCAGCGTCAGATAGTCTTCCCACGCCGCCTTGGGAATCCTCAACCGCATCAAGCTCTCCAGGATCGCATCCTCAGGGCGATCCGGCAGCGCACGAATCTTCTGGGCAGCGTGTCGGATGCCGATCAGACGAAGGGTCGCATCATGTCGCGCGAGGGTTTTCCACGCTTGATAGAAGCCCTGTTCCCGGTTGGGCATGGACCACGTCGCTTCGCCTTCATCCAGGAACGCCGCACACCATGTCGTCAGTTCCCGATCGGTCGTCTCCACGATCGTCGTGCCGAGGGTGCGGTCGCACCAGGCGCTCAACGTTTCACGCGCCAAGAGGGCGACCGAATCCCCGGGCGTGGACGGGATCCGGCCGGAAGTCCCCTGTGAGGCTGAGGTGGCCTGCAGCCAGGACACGATCTTCGAGACGGTTTCAGGGTCGTCATCCTCTTTGCCGCGCCGTCCGTGCGGAGCGGGTTCCGTCACCCCGTGGATCATCGAGGCGGCCAGCACGTCGAGGTGAGAGACGGACCGTCCCGCGAACGTCACCTGCTTGTCCGAGACGAGCGGCCGAAGAACGGCCCGGAGGTCCTCGACGCGAATCCGCCCGCTGCTCAGGGAGGCACGATACGCTTCGTTGCTCAGATAGCCCCGCCCGCCGAACAACTGCGTGCCCCGCTCGACGGCCCGGTCGAACGGCAGGGATTCCAGCCCGTGAAGCGGGTTGTGATGGATGAAGGTCCGCATCGGCCAATATTGCGAGATGGCCTCGCCGGCCAGTTGGACGTAGGAACGCAGCTCCATCCGCTGCGCGTCGGTGAATGCATGAAAGGACCGAGCCATCATCCTGGTCACCGTTCCGGGACGGCCGCCCGGTTGGCGCGCAGTCGCATGCGCGCCGGCGTGCCGGCGAAGGCCTGACCCGCTTCTTCCACGTAGAGGGCGTGGAGAAACGCAACGTACAAGCGGGCGTGGATCGTGTCGAGCCAGCCGGGAAGCAGGACCCGCAGGCCATGCGCCCTGCCGTACAGGATCACCCACACGCCCACGACGAGGAGCGCCGAAAGGGCCACGAACGCCTCGAACAGGCCCTGGTGCCAGGCCGCCGCCCGGAAGTACGCGGCCGCTTCTCCCGGCGCAGGATAGAGGAAGTGGGTGAACGACTCGCCGGCCCACAAATAGGTCAGTCCGATGAAGGCCAACGTCGCGAGCATGGTCACGGAGACTTTCCACGAGGCGACACCGGTGAGCCGGTAGAGGCTGAAAACGGCCTGGGCGGACGTGACCCAGGCAAAGAAGAGGAAAATCACCATGCCTTGCGTTTCAAAGAGCGGCACATTCACCAGGCCGTGGGCGATGAGCAGGATGACAAGGGGCAGCACCAGCGTGACGACCAAGCCGGTGGCCCAGGTCATCAGCGAAAAGCCCGCCGCTTCTCGGACAGGGTGATGGCCCGGCAGTTTGAACTCGGTCCGCGCCCGGTGAATGTTCGATCCGGAATTCAGAAACAGCGTGGCCTTGAACAAGCCGTGAGCGCAGAGATGGAAGATCGCCAGCGCGAACGCTCCCAGGCCGCATTCCATGACCATGTAACCCATCTGTCCCATGGTGGAATAGACGAGCGTGCGCTTGATGCTGGACTGAGTCAGCATCGTGGCGGCCCCGATCAGGGCGGTGAGGGCTCCGATGACGAACAGGATGTAGAGCGTCGTCGGGGCCATGCCATATAAGGGGGCCAGTCGATTCACTAAAAAACCTCCGGCGTTCACAATCCCCGCGTGGAGCATGGCCGACACGGGTGTCGGTGCCTCGATCGTGCCGGACAGCCACACATGGAGCGGAAACTGGGCGGATTTGGTCATGACGGCGATCACAAGCACCAAGGTGATGACCGTCACTGAACTGACCTCCCAGCCGGTTCCCTTCCAGAATGTGGGGACCGAGGAGGCCTGCCCCACGACCCGAAATAATTCCGCTAGGTCGAGCGTGCCGAACGTGACATAGGTCAAGAGCACGCCGATGAGCAGGGCGGCGTCGCCGATCCCGTGCACCCGCAGCGTCGTGCGCCCCGCTCGCCATGCCGCCGGCCTGGCTTCATTGAATGAGAGCAGGGCCTTTAGCAACCACGTGATGGCGTGCCAGCAGATGAAGAGCCAGAACAGATTTCCGCTGGTCACCAGGCTGAGCAGGACGAACGTCAAAAGACTCAGCAGGCTGAAGAACCCGACATATCCCTGATCGCTGCGCATATAGCGCCGCGAATACGCGTGGATCACAAGACTGACGCCGGTGATCAAGACCATCATGACCGCGGCAAGCCGATCCACGATCAGTGTTGGATTCACAAAAGTAAACGGGGCCGGTAGAACAGAGAAGCGTAATAGAATCGGTTCTTGCTGACCGGTCTGATAGAGGGAGAGCAGGGCGGCTCCGGCGGCGATCGTCAGGGCGCCGATCCCGATCCTGGCGGTACGCTCGCCCAGCGAGGCGCCCAGCAAAACGATCAGACCGCTGGCGACAAGCGGGGCCCCTATGGCGATGAACGCGAAAAGAGAATTCATAAGGCTCATACTGAAAACGTGGCTTGGGTGAGCGGATTCAGCAAGAACAGTACCGCCACCGAAGGATCGGCGTGCCATGCTGGAAGAGCTTGATGCTTCGCCGGAAAATGACCGGAACCTAGGAGAGGTCGCGAGGAGCTTCTAAGAATCAGGATGCGGTAGGTTGTGCGCCCATGCACGTCGTGCATCGATGCACCTGAGGATGGCGACATCGCGCAGGGAGGGCAGGGGTTAACCTGATAGCTGACGGCTGACAAGGATGTTCGAAACAGATGATAGCGAACAGCAACCGGCCGCCGGGCAGCGTCTATTCCTTCACCGTAATCTGCATCACGATCGGCTCCAGCGGATTGTCGAACTCGTCGCGCGGGACGGCCACGATCTTGTCCACGACGTCCATCCCGCGGAACACTTCGCCGAAGACGGTATAGCGCCGGTCCAGTCCGCTGGAATCCGCCACGCAGATGAAGAATTGCGACCCGCTGTCGTTGAAGTCGCGCGTGCTGTTACTCTCGCGAGGTACTTTGGCCATCGACACCGCCCCGCGCTTGTGGGGCCGGTCGTTCGGTTCCGGGATGAGCCAATAGCCCGGTCCCCCGGTGCCGTGCAACCGGCGATCCGCTTCCTTACTCAGCGGGTCGCCGCCTTGAATGATGAACCCCGGGATGACGCGGTGGAAGGTCGTGCCGTTATAGAAGCCGAGCTTCGCCAGGTTGAGAAAATTCTCCACATGCCTGGGCGCCTCTTCGGGATAGAAGCGGACCGTGATCTCCCCGAACTTCGTCATGATCGTCGCCCGGGGATTTTTCTTCTCAAATTGCATGACCATCGGACGTCACCTCGATCGGCAATCTACCAAGCGCGCGGCGCGAGAGGCAAGGGCTGCCGGGAATGAGGAATGTGGAATGAGGAATAATGAGGAATTATGAATGGCAAGGATGCGTTCCGTGAGCCAATCTTCAAGCCTCGCCATTCCACATTCCACATTCCTCATTGCTCCCGCGTAGCCCTTTGCCTGGATCGATCTTCAGCCACATAAGCCCGCCGAGGGCGGCGAGCAACGCCGCGGCGCCCAGCGAGACGGGCCACCCCCAGTGGTCGGCCAACCACGGCGTCACAGTGGGAGAAAGGCTTCCCCCGAGGTTGGCGCCGGTGTTCATCAGTCCGGACAGGGTGCCCGCGTGGGTTTTGGACAAATCGGTTGTCGACGCCCAGTAAGCCCCCACCGTAAAGTACAGCCAGCCGGCCCCCAGCGAGAGACAGAGAATCGCGATCCACGCGGAATCGACCACGGCACCGAGCGCGATCACCGTTCCGGAGAGCAGCATGCCCGCCATTCCCGCGGCGCCTCGGCCCTTCGTCACGCCATAGGCGGTCGCCAATCGATCGGTGACCCACCCGCCCAGCGGACAGAACACAAGAACGGCCAGAAACGGCAGAGACGCGAAGACGGCGCCGCGCAACTCGCCGAACCCGCGCACGTTCACCAGGTAGAGATAGAACCACGACATGTACACGTAGGCGACGTAGCCCAGACAACTGTAACTGAGCACAAGCCACCATACCGCCGGCGTCGTGCCGATGGCTTTCCAGGGCGTCTTTCCGGGCGGCGGCGCCTCGAGCGCTTCGCCGCGCGTCCGCGGACGCTGCGCCGGATGATCCGTCGCGCACCAATACCATAAACCGGCGATCAGCAACCCCAGCGCGGCCGACAAGTAGAACACCGTCTGCCACCCGAAATTCACCATGAGCCAGGCCGCGACGGGCGGTGTCAGCGCCGAGCCGACCCCGATGCCGCCGATGGCGATCCCGATGCCCAGCCCCCGCTCTCGAGGGTCGAGCCAATCCGCAACGGCCCGGTTGAAGTTCGGCAAGGCCGCGGCCTCGCCGACGCCGAGCAAAAATCTGACGACAGCGAGCGAACCGACGATTCCGACCAGGTCCGCCAGCGGCAGCGTGGCGGCGACCGCGGTCAAGGCCGTGAACAGAGACCACCAGAGCACCGCCGCGGTCAACACGCGGCGTGCGCCCCATCGATCCCCCAACCATCCTCCGGGAATTTGAAAGAGCGCATAGCCCAGCACGAAGGCGGAGAAGATGCGCCCCATTTGTCCGTCCGTCAACCCGAAAGCCGGCATCATCTGCCTCGCCGTCACGGAAATGTTGACACGGTCGATGTAGGTCACGACACTGATGGCGAACAACAAGGCGAGGATGATCCACCGGGCGCGCGGCGGACGAGCGGGCGGTGTGGGAGCATTCACGGGCGTTCCATGCAGACGGAGTGGTTCGGTGACCGGCGCATTATAGCCGTTCAGTCGACCGCCGACCAGCGAACGCTCGCACTTCACGGGATGCGCCGGCGCCGGCGGAGATCGACCGGTCGGTGGATTTCCCCCCATCGATCCAGTAAGATGGCGATCGATACGTACTTCCCTGCGCACCCAACCGGAGGAGGAGTGAGGGTCCGTCTCAGTGCGCTGCTCCTTGTGCTGCTGGTCCTCGTGCTGCTCGGCGTGGTCTTCTCCCGCCCCCTGACCGGCCAGGATTATCTCAAAGAGTTTTTCCTCCGGCAGATCGAGCACAACGTCGGACGCAAAATCGACGTCGGGCACGTCAAGCTCGTCGTCTTTCCCCGAGTCCGGCTCGAGCTGAGTCAGGTCGTCGTCCATGACCGCGACCCGACCCATATTCTGCTGACCGCCAGACGGGTGGACATGGTGCTCCGTCTCATCCCGCTGCTGCGCCGGCAGGTGGTCGGGAAGCGCTTGTTGATCGAAGATCCCCAGGTGACCTTGCGCCGGGATCAGAACGGCCGATGGAACATCCTCGCCGAGGCGCAGGCCCAGAGCGCGCAGGACGAATCCGCCTTGAGGGCTCTGGCGCAGATGCTGCGCATCCGCGAGGCGGCCTTGCTGAACGGCACCGTCACCATCCTCGACGATTCCCGTCCGGGCGGAACCCGGCGGCTCCAACTCAAAACCGTCGATGCGACGCTCTCGATCCCGCCCGGCCGAACACGCGCCGATGTTCACCTCGCCGCGACCCTGCCCGGACAGGAGGGTGTGTCGGCGGTGTCCGTGACCGGCGTCGTCGCCGGCGCCGAAGCACCGGCCACGTTGGCTGCCGAGGAGCCGGTCGCCGCGCGGACGTCTCTCCTGTTCGAAGGCAGGATCGAGGCGGCCAACCTTCATCTCCGGGAATTGGCCGACTTCTTCGGTCCGCGGCCGGTCCCGGAAGGCCTCACGGGGGCGGCCAATCTGCGCGGCGCCCTGCGGATCGTGCCCGGCGTGACGGGCTACGACGTGCTGCTGTCCGACATCACCGCCAACGTGGATCGCTTCGCCTTGAGCGGCAGGGCCAACCTGTCCGGACTATTGACGGCCCAACCGACTTTTTCGGTGACGTTGTCTTCCTCGACGATCGACCTGAACGATTTGTTGTCGCACGTCCCGCCGCAGTGGATCCATGCCGAACTGCAGCCGGTCATCGCGGAACGACAGATCGGCGGGGTGGTCGAAGTCGTAACCGCGACGCTGACCGGTTCGGCCGCGGCTGCGACATCCGTCTCCCTCACCGGGGAATTTCGGGTCCAGCAGGGACGCGCGCTGATCGGCCAGGATCGCGTCCCGGCGCGAGACCTCGCCGCGACGGTGCTGGTCGAAGCCGGGCGGGTCCGGGTGCTGGGGTTGACCGGGCAGTACGGCGATATCCGGATCACGCAAGGCAAAGCCATGGTGTCGTTTCTGGAAGCCGGGCCCTGGCTCGAGATGGAACTCTCCGGCAGCATGGAGGCGGCCGACCTGGTTCGGCTCCTCGCCAAATCCATTCGCTCCGACCGCGTGTCCGCGTTCCTGGCCGGCTCGCGGGACGTGACCGGAGAAGCGCTGCCGACGTTCCGGTTGGTCGGCCCGCTCAACCAGCCGGGCGGCGTGACCTTTGTCGGCGGAGAGATCATCGCCCGGAACATCGGTCTGACCAGTCCGTCCCTGCCGGAACGCATCAGCGATCTTCAGGGACGGCTTCTGTTGTCGGAAAGCGGCACGCAACTCGATCAGGTCAACGGCCGGTTGGGCGAGATGTTTTTCCAGCTCCACGGCACGATCACCGGCGGCGCGATCAGCGCCTTCGACGGATTCGTCGTCCGAGCGCGGAGCGACGCGGCCTTCCTGGCCCGGTTGCTTCCGGCCGGCGTGATTTCCGACTCGTCCCTGCAGGGACCGCTCATCGCCGCCGTCGCGCTCTCCGGATCCACCGCGACGCCGCAACTCCGCGGCCATGTGGTATTGGACGAAGCCAAATGGGTCATTCCAGGCCTGGGCGAAAAACCGCCCGGCGCCCCGGCCGCGTTGGAGTTCGACGGCAACCTCGCGTCCGGCAATGTGTTTACCGTGACCAAGCTGGAGCTGGTCCTGCCGCCGCTGCGCCTGGCGACCAAAGGCAAAATCCAACTCGGAAAACGGTTCGCCATGGATGTCTCGCTTGCCACGGGCACCGTGTCGCTCTCCAGCCTGCCGGAGTGGCTCTCGACGGCGGGAATCGAAGCCGGCAAGCTGGAAGTCTCGCTCGACATCAAGGGATCCAACCCCGACTGGCGCACGTGGCGGATCAACGGATGGCTGGCCCTGACCAACGGTCTGATGCTCGCCAAGGGATTGGACGGGCATGTGCAGGATCTCTACGTCCGGTTGAAGCTGATTCGCAACAGCGCGGAGCTCAAGCGGTTGGCGTTCCGGATCGGCGACAGCGACCTGGCGGTGTCCGGCACGATCAAGAACTGGGCTCACAAACCTCTCGTGACCGCCAAGATCGAATCGTCCCACCTGGATATCGACCTATTGATTCCCAAAGGGGCCCGCTCGCCGATCCGCGACCTTCTGGAGACCCTGGCGGCCGCCAGCCGCGTCAACGCCACGGCGACCATCGACCGCGGCGTCTATAAGAAGCTCCGTTTCGGCGGGCTTTCCTGCCGGATTACGATCGAAGACGGGATTCTGGACGTGGACCGGATCGCCGGGCAATCCGACGGCGGGCAGGTCGCGGGACGGATCGTCGTGCAGCTCCCAAGGCAGGCGCCGGCGGAAACCGAAGCGTCGGTCCGGATCACGGGCATGCGGTTCGAAGAATTGCTTCCGCTGCTCGGCACGGAAGAGCATTGGGTGACGGGCGCCCTCAAACTGACCGGCACGGTGCGCGGACACGGCCGCAACCCCCACGGCGTTTTTCCCACGCTCGGCGGAAAAGCCACGCTCCTGATCGAAGACGGCCGCATTTTCAAGAACGATAAGCGGGCCATCTGGAAGGTCCTGAGCATCCTCAACCTGCCGGCGGTGCTGCAGGGCAAGGTCGATCTCGACAAAGAGGGACTGCCCTTCAACAGGCTGTCGGCCACCGTTTCCGCGCGCAACGGACTGATCGAGTCGGAGAACATCATTCTCGACAGCCCGGTCCTGAAAATCACGGCCGCCGGCAATTACGACCTGGCCACGGACCAGTTGGACATGGTCTGGGCCGTCAGTCCGTTCGGCTCCTATTCGCAATTCCTCAAATCGATCCCGCTGTTCGGGCGGCTGCTCGCGGGTGAACGCAAAGGCATCGCGACGGCCCTGTTCCAGGTCAAAGGTTCCATCGAAGACCCGGAGGTCACGTACCTGCCGATGAAATCCTTCGCCTCGGGGTTGACCGGACTGGCGCAGTTGGCCTTCGACGTCTTGAAGAACACGATCACGTTGCCGGTGGATCTCGTCAGCCCGGATGAAAAGCCCCCGGGATCTACAGAGAAAGCACCGCCCTCTGAGGCGCCGCCGGGTCCCGCGGCGCCTTGACCCTCCCCGGACCGCGTGATAGCATCCGTTCAGCGTATCTACGCAAAAGCCAGAAGTCCTTGTCGCAAATAGCGAATAGCCGGTAGCGAGCAGCCAAATTCCTTTGAGCTCTTCGTGGCTATTTGCAACGAGCTATCAGCTATTTTCATCCGGCAGCCTGGAGCGCACTGCATGACGGCCGACCGCGCCACACTCTTTATCGCCGCCAGCGAAACCGACTCGAACCTGTACTACGCGACGCGGTTCATCGCGCCCGATCCCTTCATTTATCTGGAGGTCAAAGGGGAGCGGCTGGTCGTCATGAGCGATCTGGAATTGGATCGCGCCCGCAGCCAGGCCCGGGTCGACCGGGTGCTGTCCTACTCCCAACTCGAGCGGCGGGCGAAGGATCAGGGCGTGGCAGAGCCTGGACCGGTGGACATCGTCCATCTGATCCTGCAGGACGCCGGTCTCACGCAGGTCTTGGTACCCGGCAATTTCCCTTACATCCACGCGTGCCGCCTGCAGGAACTGGGGTACCGTCTCGGCACCAAACGCGAGCCGTTTTTCGAGCGGCGGGTCGTCAAGACGGCCGAGGAGATAGGCCATATCGAAGCGACGCAACGGGCGACGGAAGCGGCGGTCGCGGCGGCGCACCGGGCCCTGCGCCGGGCCTCCGTTCGGGACGGCGTGTTGTGGCTCGACGGCGAGCCGCTGACTTCCGAGCGCGTCAAGAAGTTGATCAACGTGACGCTTATGGAACGGGACTGCGTCGCCCAACACACCATCGTCGCCGGCGGCGAACAGGCCTGCGATCCCCATCACGAAGGCAGCGGCCCGCTGCCGGCTGACCGCAGCATCATCTTCGACGTCTTCCCGCGCTCGGCCGCCTCCCGCTACTTCGCCGACATGTCGAGGACCGTCGTGCGGGGCCGGGCGTCGGCCGAGCTCAAAAGGCTGTACTGGACGGTCAAGGATGCTCAGGAAGAGGCGATCGCCCAAATCCGGGACGGCGCCGACGGCGCCAAGATCCATCAAGGCATCTGCGAGCGGTTCGAGAAGGCCGGCTACAAGACCGGCTTGGTGAACGGGCGTATGCAGGGGTATTTCCACGGGACCGGCCACGGCGTCGGGCTGGATATCCACGAAGCGCCGCGCATCAGCCGCACGGGGTCAGTCCTGCAGGAGGGCCATGTGGTCACGGTCGAGCCGGGCCTCTACTATCCGGGCCTGGGCGCCGTCCGCATCGAAGACATGGTCCTCGTCACCCACGACGGCTGTCGCAATCTCACGGACTATCCGAAGACCTTTGAGCTGGACTGAAAAGACGTGATGCGTGATGAGTCATGCGTGATGCGTAACTCGGAACGCGTAATACGTTGTGCGTGACGCGCGTGGTATTCTCTTACCCATCACGTATCACCCATCACGCATCACGTTTTAAGCGTCACGTCTTCCATGCGCCTCACTTTCACCGTTCAACGATTCAATCCGGAAGTCGACGTCCATCCCCACGCCGAAGATTACCGGCTCGAAGTCGGCCGGGGCCTGACGGTCCTCGAAGCCTTGATCCGCATCAAGAATGAACAGGACGGCAGTCTGGCGCTCCGGTATTCGTGCCGGTCCGCCATTTGCGGTTCCTGTGCGATGGAAATCAACGGCTCGGAAAAGCTGGCCTGCCGCACCTCCGTCCGCAAGGAATTGGAGCGCCACGGCGGCATCGTCGTCGCGCCGCTCCGCAACCTGCCGGTCATCAAGGACCTCGTCGTCGACATGTCCTCGTTCTGGGGGAAAATCCGGTCGGTCACGCCCTGGCTGCTGGCCGCGCCGGCCGCGCACACCGGCGAACCCACGGGTCCGCTGACATTGACGCCGGAGAGTTATCAATTCCACAACGTGGACGCCTGCATCATGTGCGGCGCCTGCGTGGCCGCCTGCACGGTGCACGAAGTCTCCAGGGAGTTTTTGGGACCGGCGGCCCTGGCCAAGGCCGACCGCTTTCTGGCCGATCCGCGGGAACCGGAGAGCAGCAAGCGCTTCCGGCTGAAAGAATTGGAAAAGGAGCACGGCGTCTGGGACTGCACACGCTGCAATTTCTGCGTCCAGGTCTGCCCCAAAGACGTGAAGCCTATGGAGGCCATCGTGCGCCTGCGCCGGGCGGCGATCCAGCGGGGCCTGACATCCACCGGCGGCGCCCGGCACATCACGGGCTTTGCGGATCTCATCGAGCGGGAAGGCCGCCTGAACGAGGCGATCATGCCGCTGAAGGTCGTGGGTTTCCACTGGAAACGGCTGCTGAGCGTGATTCCGTTGGGGATCAGGATGTTCCTCAAAGGGAAAGTGCCCAATCCCTTGGGCCGCCCCATTCAGGGGATCGAGCACGTGCGCTCCATCTTCGCCGCCGCGCGCCGTCGCGCCAAACCGACGTAAGGCACCATGCCGTCCGTCTTCCGGTTCCTCGAGGATGTGGCGCTCGCCGATGCCGCGTTCGAAGCCACAGGAGACTCTCCTTCCGAGCTGTTTCGGGCCGCCGCGCAGGCTGTGATCGAGACCCTGGCCGACCCAAAGACGGTCGCCGCCACCTGGCGGCGGACGATCACGCGCGAGGACGAGGATCTCGCGTCTTTGCTGTTTGATTGGCTGTCCGAGATCGTGTATGTCAAAGATGCGCAAGGCGTGGTGTTCCGGGAGGCCGTCCCCGTCGTGAGACAGGAACGAGGACGGTGGAGGCTGGACGCGACGCTGGTAGGCGCCCCGGTAGATCCCGCGACGCAGGAGTTGCGGGCGGACGTCAAGGGCGTGACCAAACATCTGTACGAACTGAAGCAGGACGGCACCCGTTGGACGGCTCGGGTGGTGTTGGATATATGAAGCGCGTGACGCGTGACAGGCGAGACATGCGCGAAAGACTTCCCCTCGTCGCGCGAGTCTCGCGCGTCCCGCATGTCTCGCCAGGATCGCCGTCATGGTGACGTGATATGAAGTTGAATACCGACATGACGGTGAACCGCGTTGCCGATGAAATTTGGGAAATTCCTCCGTCGGAGAAGCCGGGCATGCTGGTGCCGGCCCGCATTTACGCGACGGAACGGATCCTCGAGACGATGGACCGCGGCGTCTTCGACCAGGTGACGAACGTGGCGTGTTTACCCGGCATTCGCCGTTACGCCCTCTGTATGCCGGACGGTCACTGGGGCTACGGATTCCCCATCGGCGGGGTGGCGGCCTTCGACACCAGCGAGGGAGTCATTTCGCCCGGCGGGGTTGGGTATGACGTCAACTGCGGCATGCGCTTGATCCGGACCGATCTGACGCTGACCGACGTGCAGCCCCGACTGGAGCCGCTGATGACTGAGTTGTTCCGCAAGGTCCCGGCCGGCGTGGGATCGAGCGGATTCGTCCGGTTGGGCCGCCGCGAATTCGAGGACGTCATGCGCAAGGGAGCCCGGTGGTGCGTGGAGAAAGGCTACGGGTGGCACGAGGACCTGGCCCGGATCGAAGAAGGCGGGTGTATCGCCGGAGCCGATCCGTCGAAGGTCAGCGACCACGCGGTGGAACGAGGGATCAACCAACTGGGCACCTTGGGGTCCGGCAACCATTATCTGGAAGTGCAGGTCGTGTCCAGCGACCGGATCTTCGATCCGCAGGTCGCCGCGGCGCTGGGCATCACCGGTCACGACCAGATTGTGGTGATGGTCCACTGCGGATCGCGCGGGTTCGGCCATCAGGTCGCGAGCGATTACCTGAAAGTGTTCGAAAAGGCCATGCGCCGCTACGGCATCACCGTGAAAGATCAGCAACTGGCCTGCGCCCCGTTCCGGTCGCCCGAAGGCCAGGATTATTTCGCCGCCATGAACTGCGCGGCGAACAGCGCCTTCGCCAACCGTCAAGTTATTACGCACCAGATCCGCGAGGCCTTCGCCGCCGTCTTCGGCAAGTCGGCCGAAGAACTGGGCATGCACATCGTCTACGATGTGGCGCACAACATCGCCAAGGTGGAACGCTACCCGGAAGGGGAATTGGTCGTCCATCGAAAGGGGTCGACCAGGGCCTTCGGTCCCGGCCGGCCCGAGCTGCCGGAGATGTATCGAGCAACCGGGCAACCGGTGATCTGCGGAGGGTCGATGGAAACAGGCTCCTACCTTCTGGTCGGCACCGAACGCGCGATGCAAGAGACGTTCGGCTCGACTATGCACGGCTCCGGCCGGACGATGTCGCGGGCGCAGGCGAAAAAATCCGTCCGCGGCGAGCAACTCCAGCGGGACATGAAGCAGCGGGGGATTCTCGTGAAGGCCGTGTCGATGTCGGGCTTGGCGGAGGAGGCCGGCTTCGCCTACAAGAACATCTCGGACGTGGTCGAGACGGTGGATCGGGCGGGGATCACCAAAAAGGTGGCGGAGCTGCGGCCGATCGGGAATATCAAAGGATAATGATGTGATGGCGTGTGGCTTCTGTTCAGAAAATGCGGGTCCTGTCACCGACCGGCCGGGTACCCGTTGCTCCTCTCCGTTTGCAACGGGTGCAAGCTCGCACCCCGCCCGGTGTAGGGACCCCGCTGCGCGCTGACGGGCTCCCAGGTCGGCGCCACCCGCATTTTCCTGCAGTACCGGTGAGCCGCAGGCTCATGAATTACGAAATGTCATGCCTCGATCGGCCGGACGTAAGGGAGGATTAAATGGAGCAGCGGCAGTGTCCGCGGTTTCCGGTGCGGTTTCGGAGTTCGTTTACGTCCGCCAACGTGGTCGGCGGGGAGGGGAGCCTGATCGACCTCTCGATCCGCGGCTGTCGCGTAGACAGCAGCGTGACGGTCATGACCGGGACGACATTGGAATTGCGCATCCACGCCATCGAGCATGAACCGCCGATCGCCGTGGATCAAGCGATCGTTCGATGGTCGAGGAACCACCAGTTCGGCGTGGAGTTCATGAGCCTGCAGCCCGACGAATGGGCCCGTCTCCAGCACATCGTCAAGGAATTGGCGCAGGAGCCCTATGTGAAGAGGGCGGCGGAAAACGCCTCATCGGCGTGACCGCATGCTCCGGCGCCTCCTTCCGTTCACCGCTCTCGCGCTTTTCTTCGCTTGCGCGTCCGCGATCACACTCTATGATCTGAAAACCGGCGAGACCCTCACAGGCGACCATCGCCCCTTGACGCAGACGATCATCATCACCCTGCCGACCGGCGAGACCCTCGAAGGGCGCTACCAGAAGCTCACGACCTTACTGATCAAAGAAGACTCACTGTTCTACCGCGCCAACCTCGGCGCCCTGCTGGGACGCAACACGGGCGAACGCCTCTACGGCCACGCCCGGCTGACCGGAGACCGAGGCACCCTCATGGAAATGGTCCTGGCCGTGGAGTGGACCGGTCACGGCTTCGGCGTGGCGAGGACCCGCGCGGGGAACGAGTATCGGGTGACGTTCTGACTACTTCACCTGTGCTCACCTCTTGGTTTATAGGTTCCTTTCGCGCACGCATGGCGACCGATCGAACGATGATCCGCGCCTCTCTCTAGTCGAAGCCAGCGCCGTTTGTCAGCAGAGATGTGAGGCTGACTCTTGTGCATGGGAGATCGTCAACGATCGGGAGGACCTGAATGACCGGCGGGCTGCGGAGATAAAGAGGGTGGCAGGTCGCCACCAAGGCAGGGCGGTCCACTGAGCGGGTTGAGAGGATTCACTCCAGGGACGCATGGTTGGGACGGGGCTGGTCCGGCAACTGGAGGAACTGGTTCCGATGATGTTGGTGGCGGCAGGCCTGTCTCGGGTGTCGGCTCGTTTGTCTCCGGCACAGCAACGGGTGTTGGCGGCGGGGCGCTCAAAGTGTTCGGGGACGGAAAGGGTACAGATTGCGGGATGCCAGGGTCCACTCTGGAGGTCGTGGCGGAAGCGCTTCCCGTTCCTGAGACCGAACCTCTCTCCACGGAGTTGCAGTGTTCAAGTTGCGCCGGGCTGTCCGTATAGATCGGGGAACCATTTGTGTCCCGGCAAAGAAAGAGTCCGGCGTGAGCCTGTGAAAGTAGCTCAGGCATGACGGCGCTTACCACCGTAAGAGCGAGCGCGATCATGAGGAAGACGCCTCTCATGGGCCAATTTCCTCTCTGCCTTCATTGATCCTCGGTGTTACTCCTTGCCGCCGCGCTCCCAGTCGTAACTGGCCTTGGACGGCATCAAGGGTGACTTCGAACTGGCGTAGAAAACTTAAGCCCAGCAAGCCCTCGACGCCTTCCGGCGCATCGGGTAAGTCATAGATCGCCGCCAGGCTGTTCCGCACCTCGGCTTCAGCCACGCGAATGGATTCCACGCGAACCACATCCGCCTGCACCGGACCACCGACCGTATTGAGCGTGACGGTGGCCGTGTGGGCATCGGAAAACAGACCGAGATCCAGCGCCACGGCCCGAGAGAGGATCGTGTACGAGGCCCCGGTGTCCAGGATCAAGCGAGCCGGGCGCGAGCGATTGAGCTGAGTCGCGACAATCAAGACGGCACCCATGTGCTCGACCGGGATCGTGATAACCCGGCCAGTGGTCTCCAAAGCCGTCGTCGCCTCGGTCACGGACCCAACATCGTTGGGGATCACTGTCCGGGGAACCGAAGACGGCGGAGGGGTGGCGAGGGCTGAAGGACCCGCGTGCAGAGCCGGGTCTACGGGCATGGCCTCGCAGCCAGAGAGTTGTCCGGGCCGGTCGGTCAGGACCTGTTGGCCGGCCGCATCAACACACAGGTACACAGCGGCTAAGGCCACCGGCAGGTCGCTTGTGCAGAACAGGACCCCGAACAGCCCCCAGGCTGCCGAGAACAACCGAAGCGGGCGTCGCTGATCGTCACTGAAACGTGAGAGAAGACCGCCCGTTGCTCCTCCAGTGCATCGCATTGAATCACCGGTCCGGACGCTTCTCCCAAGTCCGGTTCACGTGCTCGGTCCGATCCTCCCGCGCGAAATCCTCTCCAGCGGTGTGAGCGAGGTCCATACCTTAGCGAGTAAGCCGGTTCGCGTCGATGTCCCCGCTTTGTGCATGATGCGTTTGAGGTGTGCCTTGACGGTTCCTGGACTCACCTGGAGACGCGTCGCAATTTCCTTGTTCGTCAACCCATCAGCCAGGCCTTCGACCACGTCGCGCTCTCGGTCCGTGAGGCAAAGGACCGGGCAAGCGGTCGTTGGGCTTGGATTCGCGGGACGCGGCAAGAGTTCCATCAACACGAGGAGCCAGCCTGGAGCAGAGTGCGCCGGGTTCGGCAGGCCGAAGCCTGTTAGCAGGACGGGGTCCGCCAGTGGATCGACGACGCGCCGCAGTTGAACAGCCTGCCATTCCCCGCTCTGTGCTCCTGCTCTCAGCGCACGGGACAGATCATCACAAAGATCCAGGACGATCGCGGGAATCAGCCCTGTGGCAATCGGAGAATGCGGCAAGCGGCGCGTCAGGTGACGGGCTTCGTCATTCATGTACATCAAGCGCAGCGAGAGCGTAAACAGGAGTACGCCCAGGTTGGATCGGACATCCGTCAGCGCGTTGAGTGGCTCAACGGACTCGATCCGCACGCGTCCGTCATTGGACAACATGACCGTCACCGATGATGAGAGGCTGAACAACGAGCACGAGCAGCACGATCCTCTGACACAGAACGATGGAAATGATGAAGGGCGGATAGTAGGGGAACTCTGAATGCGCCGCAAGTCAGAAAAAGCCCTACAACGGATGGAAACAATACTGGTATTTCGTCGATTGATCTCCCAAATGGGATACCGCTTCAGCGGTATCCCATTTGGCTAGCTTGCGGGGCCGAATGATTTCCGGTACACGGGCGGCCCATGTGTCTCGCGCGAAGCAGATAGTCGTCTGTGCCAGAGGAGTGTGCAGCCGGCGTGTGGTTGCGATCGTCGATCGCGCGTTGGCAGACGGAGCGAACCAGAGAGGACGCAGCGGACGATCGGTGATCCATGAGCCTCGCACGGAGTCGCATGAATCTCAGTTCTAAGTTGGTCGCCGCCCTCACCGCTCTGCTCATGGCGGTCATCCTGGTATCACCGGGTTCCGCGGCACAGTCCCCCACCGTCACAAGCCTGGCCCCGACCACGCGGACCATCACACAGGGCGGCACGAGCACCTTCACCGTCACGATCAATGCGATCCAGCCGACGGAGACCGTCATCGCGATCACCAGCAGCGCACCGGACGTGGCCTTCGTGCCCAGTCAGGTGATGATCCCCGCCGGACGCACCACGGCGCTGCTCCCCGTCACGGCGAATACCCCGGGCACCGCGCAGATTGTCGCTGGTCTCAATGGGACCAGCGTAACGAGCAGCGTCACGGTGACGCCTGCCCAGCCGAAAGTGGTGTCGCTTCTGCCCCCGGTGACCCCGGTTCTCCTCGGCGCCAGCACCACCCTGACGGTCACCCTGTCGGCGGCCCAACCGATGGACACAGTGGTCACGATCGCAGGAGCGCCCAGCGAACTGGTCGCAGGTCCGCCCTCGGTCGTGGTGCCGGCCGGGCAGATCAGCGCGCCGGTCACGATCGCCGCGGCCGGGCTGGGAACGGCGATGGTGCGGGCGAGCCTGAATGACTCGGTCGCGGAAGCGATTATCCGCATCGTGGCGCCAGCCCCTTCGCTGAGCGGCCTGCAACCGGCGCTGTTGAATCTCACCAGCGGGGCGAGCAGTCAGATCACGGCAACCCTGAACGCGGTGCAGGCGACGGATATCACCGTGGCGCTGACGGTTGACAAGAGCACGGTGCTGGAGGCGCCGGCCATTCTCCTGATTCCCGCAGGGTACCTGCACGCGGTGTTCTCCGTGACGGGACGCGCAGCCGGCAGCGCGATCGTCACCGCCACCGTGGGCGAGAGTAGCCGGAAGGTCACGATCCAGGTGATTCCGCCGCCACCCGTCGTCGTGTCGCTGGTGCCCAATCCGTTTATGCTCCAACAGGGCGCGACCGGCAGCGTCACCGTGACCCTCAATGCCGCGCAGCCCGTCGAGACGGTCATCACCTTGACCAACACCGCGCCGGCGCTGCTGCAGGTTCCGCGCTCGGCCACGGTCCCGGCCGGCCGGACGAGCGCCGAGTTTCCGGTGACCGGCCTTGCGTCGGGTGAGGCCGTCATCTCAGCGGCAGCCACGGGAGCCGCGGTCAGCGCGACGGTGCAGGTGCTTCGGCCGGGCCCCAAAGTTGTGGCGCTGACGCCGATGGCGGTGACGCTGCCGAACGGCACGCCGGGCGTGCTCCGCGTCACGGTCTCGCCGGCGCCGAGCGAACCCACTGCTGTGGCGCTGATGAGCAGCACGCCGACCGTCGCAGAAGTGCCCATGACGGTCACCATTCCGGCAGGGGCGCTCGGCGCCGATGTTCCGCTGGCTACGCGACGGCCAGGAGAAGCCACCATCACGGCGACCCTGAACGGAGGGACGGCCGGCGCGCTTGTGACGGTGACCGCCGCCGAGCTCATGGGCCTCGCGCTCTCGCCTCCAGGGTTGACTGTCGCCGTGGATGAGAGTCGGGCCTTTCAGGCCACGGGGACCTTCACCGATGGGACCACGCAGGACGTGACGGCGCAGGCCATCTGGCGGTCCTCAGAGCCGACGGTCGCCACGCTCTCCAGCGGCGGAGTGGCCACCGGTATGGCGCCGGGGACGGCCGCGATGACGGCCACGGTCGGCTCGCTGACCGCCCGCGCCACGGTGACCGTGACGGCCCAGCGCGGCCGGCTGAGTCTCTCTCCGGCCGCGGCCACAGTCGGCATCGGCCAGAGCCTCGCGCTGACAGTGAGTCTCGCCGCTCCCGGGACGGAGGCCGTGACCGTCACGCTGACGCCCAGTGGAACGGGGTCCCTTACGGTGGCACCGAGCGTTGTGGTGCTGGCTGTCGGGCAGACCAGCGCCCCCGTCAATGTGACGGGGACGGGCGCGGGGACGGTCACGCTGACCGCCAGTGCGCCGGGCCGCCTGCCCGCAAACAGCACGATCACCATCGGCACTGCCCCCGGGCTGCCGGCTGGCGCGCCCGGACGCCCGCTGACGGGACGCGTGTTGTCCGCCACGGATGCCAAGCCGCTGGCCGGGGTCCGGCTCACCCTGGCCGGGCAATCCACCACCACCGATGTGCACGGGCAATTTGTCTTCTCTGGTCCGCCCAGCGGCTATCAGTTGGTGAAGATCGATCATGCGTCGCTGGACGCGCACCGCAAGCGGTTCAAGGATGGCTCGCTGGGCGGGCTCATGCACGCGGACCCAGTGCTGGTAAACATCTCCAGCGAGAAACTCAATGCGCTGCCCGATCCGATCTGGGTCGTGCAGACGCATGCGACGCTGCATCCGATCGTGCCCGGGCGGAAGACCGACATTCGCCCGGCGCATATTCCCGGCCTCACGCTGAGCATCCAGGATGGCACCACCATCCGGAGCGAGGACGGGCAGACGAACTCCGGCGTCGCGATCACGCCGCTGCCGCCCGATCGGGTCCCCCGGCTACCCGAGAGCGCCGCGCCGCGCACCGTCTATCTGGTGAGTTTCGAACGCCATGGAGGTGGGATTCCGAGTAAGCCGGTTCCCATGATCGCGCCCAATGAAGCCGGTGCGGACCCAGGGACACGCATGCAGTTCTGGTATTACGACAAGTCGCCGTCCCCGGATCCGGCCTCGCATCAGTGGAAGCTGGCGGGCTACGGCACGGTGAGCCCCGACGGCCGTTCCATTATTCCGGATCCCGGCGTCGGGCAACCGCGATTCTGCTATGCCTACTGGACTCATTATGCGGCGACGAACATTACGCAAAAGTGTCCCCAGGACGGCCAGAACTGTACGGCGGCCGATCCCGTTGATGTGACCTCAGGCGTCTTTACCCTGGAAAAGACCGATATGGTCCTCCCCGGCGTCCTGCCCGTGCACATTACCCGGACCTATCGGAGCAAAGCCGAAGGCATTGGCCCCTTCGGGCAGGGAGCGAGCTTCAACTACGACCTGTACTTGACCCTGGTGGGATCGGCACTGCGCTTGCAGATGCCCGACATGAACCGCTACCTGTTCTCGCAAGAAGCCGACGGCAAATATCGCAACACGAGCTATCCGATATTCAAAGGCGCCGCCATTACGCGACTGGGCTCCACGGATGAGTTGCGCTGGCGGGACGGCACGGTCTATGTCTTCAACACGTGGGGGTATCTGATCGAAATCCGCGACCGGTACAACAACAAGATCGAGATCATTCGCGACGGCTCCACCAGCCGGATTCAACAGATCAAAGAGCCGTCCGGACGGGCCTTGACGTTCGCCTATACCACGGTGAAACGGGGCTTCAGCACCTTCGACGTGATCGCCTCGATCACCGATCCGCTCGGCCGGAGCGTACACTACGTGTATTACGTCGCGTCCAATGGCCGGCTGTCCCGCGTGATCGATCCCGCCGGCGGCTTCACCACCTACACCTACGGCGAGTACTCCCAGCAATACTATTGGAACGAAGGCATGCTGACCATCACCGACGCCCGCGGTATCACCTACCTGCGCAACGAATACGACACCTCGGGCCGAGTGGTCAAGCAAACGCTGGCGGACGGCGGGGTCTATCAGTTCGCCTACACGACGGCCGG
>JBFMAX010000008.1 GCA_040755395.1 Nitrospirota bacterium | reverse complement strand
TGCGGGCCGGCGTGGCCGCCTACTTCGCCGACGCCGACGAGACGATCCGGTTGGTGCGGCACCGGTGGGCCGCGACCCGCCCGGAGGAGGCCGCCGCGTGGCAGGACCAGGCCGAGCAGCACGCCTCAGCCCAGGCCGGCATCACGTTGATCCAGGTCAGCGTCGCCCTGGATCAGTTGTTGGAAGTCGTGGCCCAGGTGGCCGGTGCGATGTACGAGGACGGGGCGCGCACGACCCGGCGGAGCAGCCTCCTCCTGGTCGGGGGGAGCCTGGTGCTGGTCGCCCTGGTCCTATTCAGTCGACGGGTTCGAGCTACCCTGCCTCCTGTCAACCATGTAGTAAGTGCCTCGCACCTACCAGAAGCGTCGCTGTCCGAGAATCAACCTGACAGAGAGTTCGTCACTCACAATAAGCACTGAGATTTATAGAAACAACCTCCGAGGCAGGTCGTCGAGCCATCTGGTCGGCGTCCAAACACAAGAATCAAAGAAGTCTCTTTTATGGACCGTTGGCTTAGCCTCTAAGTGACCGTGTCTTCGACGTTTTGCTGCTACCGCCATAGCTCTTCTCTTTCCACCTCGTCCTTCTGTTCTGCTGGATGATCCCCGATGCTTGCATCACCACAATGTTGATCGCGGAGAACCCCTACCGTTCAGTTTTTCGGGGTTGACAGCGCAAAGCGCGCTGAGTATCTTAGCACTCTCGCAAGGCGATGCTATCCTGTCAGTTTATCGTGCATGTCGAAGAGGATCTTCTACAGCCCACCAGTCTGAGCGATGTTACCGTGTGACCATCATCGTTCGTTGTAATTCCATTTTCGAAGGAGGCCGGTCCATGCATCACCAGAAGGTACAGTTTCATTTTTTAAGCCGTGTGCTCAGCGTGGCGGCGGCGGGAGTGTTGCTGTGGCTCCCGTCGGCTGTATCGGCTGAGACCTCGTCCCACGAGGGCCATGCCGCGGCGCAGCACACCGCCATGGCCCACCAGACGCCGGATTGGGCCGAGAAGCTAAAAGGGCAAACCATCGTCGAGGACACGATCGTCGGCAGGCCCGATCGTGCCGCGATGGTGGAGCAACAGCACCAGCGCATCATGGAGCACATGGCCCATGATCCGCAACTGCAGCAGGTCAATACCGGCATGTACAACAACATGTCGATGATGCACCAGTACGGCGCCGGCGGACAGGATTTGATGCTGGTGTCGGACCCGCGTGTCGAGCCGGTTTCGACGACGACGAACGGCAAATGCCCCGCCACCGCGCCGGTGAAGTCCTACGATATCTCCGCAATCAACGTCGAAATCACGCTCAACCAGTGGCTGGATTTTTATCCCGGCTACATGTACGTGCTGACCGAGAATATCGACAAGGTTCGCGAGGAGGAGGCCAAGAACAAGGAGGCGCGGGAGAAAGAAGGCTATGATCCCGGCGCGGTGCTGCCGGGTGTTCAAGCGCAGTGGATTCAGCCGCTCGTGATTCGCGCCAACCAGGGCGACTGCGTCAAAATCAAACTGCAGAACAAGCTGGAAGGCGGCGAGGACGTGAGCCTGCACATTCACGGCTCCAGCATGGTGGTCAGCGCCACCGGCAAGCCGGCGACCACGACGAATCCGGACTCCATCGTCCCCGAAAGCAAGAGCCAGGATTTTGAATGGTACATCCATCCGAACACGCAGGAAGGCGGGCGGCAGTTCCATACCTACGCCAACGATCGCGAGCTGACGGTGATGGGGCTGTTCGGTGTGTTCGTGGTGGAGCCCAAGGGGTCCGAATACCTCGAACCTCTGGGAGCAGGTGACCCCACTCCGGCCAAGAGCGGCTGGCAAGTCATGATTAAGAACGGCACGGGGCCGGACTTCCGCGAGTTTGTGCTGATCTACCACGAGGTCGGCGACGAGGCGTTCCGTCCGGTCAATAAGAAGGGCGACTTCCTGCCGCAGCGCGATCCGCTGACGGACGCCTATCGGCCGGGCGGCCGCGCGATCAACTATCGCAGCGAGCCGTTCGGCATCAATAACATGCACGTGCAGCACGAGTACTTCGGGTTCGAGGACGAGTCGATGGGGTACAGCTCCTATACCTTCGGCGACGCCGCCCCGACGATTCCGCGGTCCTACATCGGGGATCCGGCCAAGTTCCGGCTCGTGCACGGCGGCTCGGAAGTGTTCCACTCTCATCACCCGCACGGCGGCTCCATCCGGTGGCCGCGGAGCCCGCGGGCGATCGACGACATGCCCCTGTGGGCCACGGCGGTGAATGGGCCGGTGAAGTATCCGGTGATCCGGCACAAGACGGACCGCGTGGACGTCGAAGTGATCGGGCCCTCCGAGGCGCTGGATCTCGAGACGGAGTGCGGGTCCGGTCTCTGCCAGCAGTTGGCGGGTGATTTCCTCTTCCACTGCCACGTGGCGCATCACTATGTGGCCGGCATGTGGGGGTATTGGCGGGTGTACAACACCCTGCAGGTGGGCGAGTACCGGAATGACACGATGCCGGATCTGCGGGAGTTGCCCGACCGCAAGGGACGCATGCTGGTCGGCGTGCCGTCGGACAAGCTGATCGGTACGACGGTCGATTGGTACGGGAAGACGTTCCAGATCGTCGACAAGGGCAAGAGCAACTGGAAATCGAACCCCGCGGTGATCAACATCCAGGACTGGGTCGCGATGCAGTTGCCGCCGCAGGGCAAGCCCGGTCACAAGGATGATGAAGTCGGGCAGATCAAGTCGTACGACGCCACGGTGTTGGACTGGGTTTGGGAAGGCACTCGGGCGATGAGCGAGAAAGAGAGCACGATCGATAATCCCAAATATAAGTCCACGCATCCGGGAAAGCGGCACCCGATCCTGTTCGAGCCGCGGACCGGAAAAGTGGCCTGGCCTCATCTGACGCCGCACTTCGGCAAGCGGGTGATGTTTTCCCCGAACCATGTCGGCGCGCCCTGGCTGGAGATGATCCGCCGGGATGCCGACGGCGAAGAGAGCCTGGATCAGGCGCTCCCGGGGGAAAACGGACGGTGGAGCTTGTGTCCGGAGAATGCCGGCCGGAAGTCCTACAACGTCCACTTCATCAAGCTGCCGATCAAGATTGCGAAGGCGCAGGGCAAGGAGCCGCCGGTCGTCGATCCAAACGGCTTGATCTTCGTCCTGCATGAGGAAGAAGCCGCGATTCGGGCCAACGATGACCTGAAGTACCCGTTGGTCGTGCGCGGCAACATCTATGATTGCGTCGATTGGACGCTCACCAGCGAATGGGAGGACGACGATTACACCAACTTCCAGTCGTCCAAGATCAACACGCACTGGCATTTCCTGCAGTTCGACAACCAGGCGTCGGACGGCGTGATCACCGGCTTCTCCTATGAGCAGTCGGTTCGGCCGTTCACGATGCTGGAAAAGAAGAACAAGAAGGGGCTGCCTGCGCCGATGAACACCGTCTTGACGGCGCCAGCCAAAAAGGGCGCCAAGACCATCACGGTGAAGAATGCGGCGCAGTACCATCCGAACACCTTGATCCTGGTCGGCGCGGATAACGTCAAGGGGAATGAGGTGGCGCGGATTAAGGGAATCAAGGGCAATACCATCACGCTGACGAAGGGGTTGAAGAACGACCACCCGGCGAACGACATCATCACGGTGGAGTTCGTGCGGCAGCGGTTCTGGGTGGATGCCGATGTGGGCACGGTCTTCTGGCACGACCACGCGTTCGGCGCCACGACCTGGCCGCATGGCGGATTCGGCACCTTCATCGCCGAGCCGGTCGGATCGACGTATCACGACCCGAAGACCGGGAAGGAAATCCGGAGCGGCCCTGTCGCCGACATTCACACGATCGAGCCGGTGGGCCATGGCGTGAACGGCAGCTTCCGGGAGCTGATGGTGCAGGTGCACGACACGGTGCCCCACACTGTGAACATCGTGACCGCTGGCAACCCGCCGGGGCAGCCGGTCGAAGTGGCGCTCGAAGCGGGCAAGACCGTGTCGTTCATGATGCCGGAGAAGATCTATATGACGCCGATGCCGTTCCTGAACGGCGGGACCCACACCACCGGGAGCGGTCTTAACTTCCGGGCCGGCCCGATCGCGCAGCGATTGGCCAGCAATCCGGAACCGTCGCAGATCTTCAATAGCGCGATCCATGGCGATCCCTACACGCCGCTGCTGCGGGCGTACGTCGGGGACACCATGGTCTTCCGCCTGTTGCATACACTGATGAATGAAACCATGACGTGGACCGTGTCCGGGCACACGTTCCTGACCGAACGGTACGCCGGCGACGCGAATCGAAAGAACTCGATTCACATCGGGATCGCCGAGCGCTATGACCTGGTTGTGCCGCAAGCCGGCGGGCCGCGGTTGCAGCCGGGCGATTACATCCATTTCAACGGCCGTTCCTCCAAATTCTCCGAAGGAGCCTGGGGCATCCTTCGCGTGTACGACAAGGAACAGCCGGATCTGAAGAAACTGCCGGCGGGATATTCGGGTAAGAATCAGATTCCGAAGCCGCTGCCGGTCTGCCCGGCCGACGCGCCGGTGAAAACCTTCAACGTGGTCGCGATGGATTACCCGTCGATGAAGTTCAACCCGAAGGCGCCTGAAGCCATCGAGGTGGACTTCGAGCGGAAGATCCTGATCACCAACCCTGACGCGAAGATTTACGCGCTCGAAGAAGAAGTGTCCAAGGTCGCGGAAGGCTTGCAGCCGATGCCGCTGACTCTTCGGGTGAACGTCGGGGATTGCGTGAAGATCAACCTGAAGAACAAGCTGAAGGCGAGCCGCGCGTCGTTCTCGGCGATCGGATTGGCCTTCGACCCCAAGGACTCGCTGGGTGCGAACGTGGGCAACAACCCGGGCGATCAGACGATCGCCCCCGGCGAGGCCCGCACCTACACCTACTATGCGGATCCCTTCATCGGGGAAACCACGTCGTTGGTGTGGGACTGGGGCAACGTGATGTTGAACCCGCGCAACGGGTTGTTCGGGGCGATCATCGTCGGGCCGAAGGGGTCCAAGTACCGCGATCCCAAGACCGGCGCCGACATTTCCCTCAAAAACGCCTGGGCGGCGGATGTGATCATCGATCGGACGGTGCCCGGGAACGAGACCCGTCCGAACTACCGGGACGTGGCGCTCTTCTTCCAGGATGAAGACAACATCATCGGCACCAGCTTCATGCCGTACGTGCAGAACGTGGCGGGTCTGGTAGGCGTGAACTACCGGTCGGAGCCGTACAAGTATCGTGAAGAGGCGGGCTGCTCCTTGGGCCGCATCTTCCAGCCTTGCACGGCCGACAAACCCGAGGATCCGGCTACGCCGATCATCGAGGCGCACGCGGGCGATCCGGTGCGTATTCACATCCTGGGGGCGAGCAACGAGCAGAACGGAATGTTCAGCGTCGAGAAGCACGAATGGCCGATCGAGCCGTACATGCGGGGAGCCGACATGATCAGCGTGGTCGAGTTCTCCGGCTCGGAGGTCCTCGATGCGTTCATTCCATCGGCGGGCGGTCCTTATCGGCTGGCCGGCGATTACGTGTACAGCAACCAGCGGTTGCCGTATTCGCAGTCCGGACAGTGGGGCTACCTCCGCGTGCTGCCGGCGGGGGATCAGCGTCTCCTGCCGCTGGCTGGGGCCGCGCCCGGCGTGAAGAAAGCCGAGACGGAAACACCCGCTCAGGCGATTCCGGTGGCTTCCAAGTAAACCGAAGCCGCTCGCCTAAGCGATGTCCGAACCAAAAGGGGGGGAGCCGAGGCGGCTCCCCCCTTTTTCTTAGCGCCCGCTGTTGTGTAACATGAATATGTTGTGCTTCAAAACAGTCATCGTGCATCATGGCCCTTCGGGCACCCTGCAGGATGAAAATGCTTCTCACCCACCCCTCTCCATGGCCCATTGGCCGAGACCCCTTGCATTCTTCAGAGCAATGGGCGCCCCGGGAGAGGGAACGAGGATAAGCTGGAGCTGTTGGCTATTCTCAAAGCAGCAGTGAAAAGAGCAATGCGGAGGGTTCCATGTTGGCGTTGATGGTTGTGGTGGCGATGTCGCTGGTCGCGGCTGACGTGTCGCCATCCTGGGGATATGAAGAGATCGCGGTGACGGACGGAGGAACCATTACCGGCAAGGTGACGATGACAGGGGGCAAGCCGACGCCCAAGGGGTTTAATCTGATTACGTTCCCCGATCCCGTCTACTGCGGACGGATTTCGACGGGGACGGGTTGGCGCATTCTCGATGAGTTCACGATCGCGCCGGACGGCGGACTCAAAGACGTGGTTGTCATGCTGACCGACGCGACAAAGGGGAAGCCCTTCAAATTCGAGCCGCCGACCATCGAGGCGCGCGACTGCCGTTTTCTGCCGTTCGTGACCGTCGTGCGCGACAAGGCCGAAGTGACCGTCGTCAACATGGACCCGGTCATGCACGACATTCAGGCGTACGAGACATCGCATCTCGGCCCCCGCGTGCTGTTCAATACCCCGTTGCCGATGAATCCGCATCACCGCCGCATCGTCGGCGCCGACAGTCACGAGCACCTTCCCGGCCAGCCGATGAAACAAACGATCAACATGACGAAGGGGCGCCGTATCTTTGTCATGCAATGCGGGTTTCACGCCTACATGGAAAGTTGGGGCATGGCGGTGGAGAATCCCTATTATGCGATCACGGACAGCGACGGCTCGTTTACGCTCACCGATGTACCGCCCGGCGAATATACCTTGGTTGCCTGGCATCCCCAGGCCGGGCCGATGCTGGAACAGAAGGTCACGGTCGGGCCAAGGCAGACCGTCACGGCGTCTTTCCAGTTCAAAGCTCCGACCGGGCGACGGAGCGCTCATGAAATCGTCGAGAACCCCCACTTCGGGTTAGAAGCGCTCGGGAAGTCGTTGGAGATCAGACCGACTCTCTTGCTGCAAAAGCCCTGAACAAGGCTGGAGGGAGCATGAAGGTGCGCACGCTGGGCTGGAGGGAAACAGGCCTGTTCATGACGGTGTTCGCGACCGGCATCCTGGCGGTCGCCGCTTTAGCCGGTCCGCCCGTTGCCCGGCCTTACGAGGTGGTCGAGGTGACGCACGGCGGCACGGTGACCGGCAAGGTGACTTTGGACGGGGAGCCGCCGAACCCGAAAGGATTCAATCTGATTACATTCCCTGATCCGATTTATTGCGGCCGCATTTCCAACGGCAAGGGATGGCGGTTGCTGAGGGACTTCGTTGTGGACTCCGCGGGCGGGCTCAAGGACGCCGTGGTGGTGCTGGAGGGTGTCGCAGCGGGCAAGCCCTTCGAGTTGTCGGTGCCTCGGATCGAAGCGCGGGATTGCCAGTTTAATCCGTTCGTCACCGTCGTCCGTAACGGGCATGCGGTGGAAGTGGTGAACATGGACCCGGTCATGCACGACATTCAGGCCTACGAGACGTCGCTGGAACTCGGGACGCGGGTGTTGTTCAACTCGCCGTTGCCGATGAATCCCAACCACCGGCGCGGCGACATCCACGCGACCCACGAACACTTGCCGGGTAAATCCATGATCGAGCCGGTGTCGCTCAGCAAGGGCCGCCGGACGTTCTACATGCAGTGCGGATTTCATGCCTATATGGAAAGCTGGGCGATGGCGGTCACCAGTCCGTATTACGCTGTGACCGATCGGACCGGCTCCTATCGAATCGAGAACGTGCCACCGGGGACCTATCAATTGGTCGTCTGGCATCCTCAAACCGGACCGATGCAGGCGCGTTCGGTGACTGTGGCGGCGGACGGGACGGTCGTCGAGAATTTCTCGCTCCAGGCTCCGAAGGGGCGCCGGACGGCGTTTCAAGTCATGGACAACCCCCGTTTCGGCCCGGAATCCCTAGGGTATCCGGTCGAGATCGTGCCGTTGGTTGAACATCAGCACTAGCGGCTATGCCGTCATCCCTCCCGTTGTATGTCGTAAACCTTGCGTCACTCGTGCGGCCCTTTTCTCAAGGACAGGACGCCTGCCGTATGCCCTGCCGCTTTTGTCAGTTAGAGGCACATCCTCGATGAAATGGCGCTCGACGACGATCGCTCGCCAAATATGGGCCGTATTCCTCACGGGTCTGCTCGTGGAGGCTCTGTTCTTCGGCTTCCTCGTCTTCGCCGCAGACTCCGCCCGCCCGTCCATCGCGCTGAAGGATGCGCAGGCTGCGTTCGAAAAGAAGCAATACGCGCAATCACTCGAATTGCTCGACCGACTCGCTCGCGAAGGGATTCCATCCGTCGATGTCAGGACGCTTAAGGTCAGGACGTTGCTGAGGCTCGGGCGGCCTACAGACGCGCTGACCGAATACGAGCGACTTGAAAATCAGCTCAAGCGGGACGATGAGCCGCTTTTACGCGAGATCGCGATCGGATTCATCACGCCTTTATTGAAAGACATGCGGGAGCAGATGCGGGGCGCCGCCTACACGGCCCTCAAAGAGTTGGACGCGGACGATGCGATCCCGTATTTCGAGGATGGGCTCAGCGACGGATCGGGTCTGGTGAGGGCCCTGGCCGCAGAGGGCCTGGGACGCCGGGGAGCGGGCCGCCGCTCTCCCCGCTTGCGAAAGGCCTTGGAGGATCAGGCGGGATTGGTGAAAGCCGCGGCGATCAAGGCATTGGGACGGGCGGGAGATCGCTCGATCATTCCGGCACTTGAACGTGCCCAGGGCGATGAACTGCCGATCGTGCGCGCCGCCGCCTACGGGGCGTTGTTCCGGTTGGGGAGGAAGGAGGCCTGGGATCAGCTCCGGCGCTCGGCGGAAGCCTTGAACCCGGAGGAACGCGCGGCGGCGTTGCGCGTGATGGGGGAGTTAAAAGAGGCCCAGGCCTATCCGATTCTGATCGAGGCGATGGACTACAAGCAGCCGTCTGTCCGAGGGGCCGCGGCCCAGGCGCTGGGAATGCTGGACAAGCCGGAAGCCGCTATGTCGCTGCAACGGGCGCTGGAGGACCCTGTCCCGGCCGTACGGGCCACTGCAGCCTTGAGCCTTGCAGAACTGGGCTCGAAAGAACCGGTCTCGGCGCTCAAACAGGCGTTGGCCGATTCGAGTCCAATGGTGCAAGCGAAGGCGGTAGCGGCCTTGCTTCGCTTGAACGAACCATACGAGTCGGTCGCGCCGGTCATTCGTAAGCTGGCTCAGCAAAACGACCCCGGGGTAAGAGCGGAAAGCGCAAAGGCGTTGGGGAGTGCTACCGGCGCGAATGCGAGAGAGGCGGTGGAGGCCCTCCGCACCCTGTTAGTGGACGCCCTGCCGCTTCCGCGCATGGTCGCCGCCCGCTCGTTGGGACATATCGGAGTTCGAGAGGCCGTTCCTATTCTCAAGGCGGCGTTGAGGGACCAGGATGAGGCCGTCCGCGCGACTGCGGGCGGAGCCCTGGCGCGTCTCCTTGCTCTTCGTTGATGGAACGTCGAACCATAGAAAAAACTGGCGGTCGCTCTTAGTTCTGACTTTTCAGGTTGACACTCGCTCCGGATTTACTGTATACAGGCGTGTCTACCATCTCGCCTCACGTTCTCTACAGTGCTTGGAAGACTGCCAGAGCGGTTTTTTGTAAGCGAAGAGCGACGTGTGGGCTCCTCGCTGCCGGTGGCTTCTGTGAAAGCGCGGAGTTCACGCGAGGGTGTTTGACGATCGTTATTCATTCACAAGGAGGCAGTCCTATGAAGAAGGGTGTGTTGACAGTAGTATATGGTGCGGCGCTCGCGGCCTTTTTGGCTGCGCCCCTCACCGCTTTTGCCGGGGGGACGATTACCGGCAAGGTAACGTATAACGGTAAGCCTGAGGAGAAGGAATTTCTTTTCTCCAAATTCCCGAATCCGAAGTTCTGCCCGAAGATCGGCACGGAGGGAAAGAAGGCGGATTTGGCCAAAGGGGATAAGCGCATCCTTAAGACCATTGAAGTTGCGAAAGACGGCGGATTGAAAGCCGCGGTCGTGGCCGTTACCGATATAGAGGACAAGGCTTGGATGGACGGATACAAGGGGACCGACGTCGTGGCCGAGTTCTGCGAATTTCAGCCCTATACCGGCGTGGTGGTCAAGCAGAAGAATTTCCATGTCGAGAACCATGACGCGGATCCTGATGATCCGAAGTCCGTGAAGGGGGTGCTGCATAACCCGCATTCCTTTGAAGTGCTCGGCTCCAGCTCGAGCACCGTGTTCAACATCGGTCTGGCCGAAAAGGGTTCCAAGCTCGACAAGCCGGTGGTGTTGCGGAAGAAAGGCTCCATGTTCCGTTTGCAGTGCGACCAGCACGAGTTCATGCAATCTTTCTTTCTGCCGGTCACCAACCCCTTTTATGCCGTGGTGAAGGAGGATGGGACCTTCGAGATCAAGGACGTGCCGGCGGGGAAGCACAAGCTGGTCGCCTGGCATCCCTTTGCGGGAAAAGTCGAGATCGACGTCGATGTGCCGGAAGGCGGAAAAGCTGACGTCAAGGCCGAGATCAAGAAGTAGACGTATCGACGCCGCGTACTCGCTGCGACTACAAGAGCAGCGGCCTAGAGGGGCCGCTGCTCTTTGTTTTTTGTGCCTCCCTCTACGCTCTCCGGTTCTTGCCTTTCTCTTTCCGGTATAGGTAAGATGCGAGAATTTCCGGCGATCCTTCGCGGACCGCTCGAGAGGAAGGACGGAGTGTGTCACGGGAACTGTCACTCGCTGAAATCTTCCAGCTTGGATACTATTGGGAAACCAAGATCCTGCTCACAGCCGTGAAGCTGGAGGTGTTTTCCGTGCTGGAGGGTCGAGCGAAGAGCGCAGCCGAAGTCGCGGAGCGGGTCGGAGCCGATGCGCGAGCCCTGATGCTGCTGATGAACGCCCTGGTCGCCATGCGGGTTTTGACGAAGAATGGCGACCGGTTTGCCAATACGGAGACTGCGATGCGGTATCTCGTCAAACATGCACCCCAGTATATCGGCCATCTTTTATTGTTGCACGATGCCGAATGGGACAACTGGGGGAAGTTGGAGGAGACGGTCCGAACCGGACGATCGCCGGTCAGCCGTCACGTGTTTGAAACAGATCCTGAGCTGGGCAGCAACGTCCTCTCCGTCTTGCACCGGATCGGGCAACAGAGCGGACCGGAGTTGGCCAAACGACTCAAACTGGACGGCGCACGCACGTTACTCGACCTCGGCGGCGGCGCTGGGACCAATGCCATCGCCTTTTGCCGGACCTACCCGCACCTGACCGCGACGGTCTTCGATCTGCCGGCAACGCTTCGCCTCACCGAATGCACGATCAAGGAAGCCGGATTGGAGGATCGCATCAGGCTGTTGCCGGGGGATTTCAACCGTGATGCGTTGGGAGGACCCTACGACGCGGTGTTGATGTCCGATATCCTCCATTACCAGGATTCCTCCACGAATGCGGCGCTGGTGAAAAAGGTGCATGCGCATCTGCTGCCCGGAGGGCGGTTGATCGTGAAGGATCGATTTCTCGATCCATCCGGCACCAGCCCGGCCTGGACGACCGCATTTGCTGTGCACATTCTCGTGAATACGGAGCGAGGGGGCTGTTATACGACCGCGGATGCGCTGCGGTGGATGGCGGAGGCCGGTTTCGACTCGGTCCACGAGTTGGAGCAGACCGCGGTGGTTGAGGGCGTGAAGAAAGTGTGAGGTTAGATGTGGCGATCTGGTGAAGTGGCTCCAGGCTTGAACTTCACAAATCACAAAATCGGACTTGTATGATGGACTGGCTGAAGCAACCCGGGTTCTTCGGGACCCACGCCACACTCGGAGCGGATCTGAGCCAACTGATGGCGACGCTGTTCACGGGGCTGTTTATCGTCGGCTGGTTTCAGGCCAAGCGCGGTCAAGGGCACGCGCACCATTGGTTAATGCTGGGCGGCATGATTGCCATGCTCGCGTTTTTCACGAGTTACTACCTGTTCCGGCAATTGGGCGTTCTGGCGGTGGAAGGCAAAGAGGGATTTGGCGGGCCTCAAGAACTCTACGACTACGTTTTCATTCCCTTGCTTACCGTGCACATCATTCTTGTCATCATCGGGCTTGTCATGGCGATCTATATGATCGTCCTGGGATTCCGCGCCCAAGCCGTCGTCCAGGGCAGGCGTTTGCTCAGGGACGCGCTGTTACAAACCTCTGGAAGGAAGATCGGGATAATTCTCAGCGGGCTCACCGGACTGGCCGTCGTGTTGTTCCTGTTCCGCGCGGCGACCGCCGGGTTCTCGATGCGAAAGCTGGAAGTGTATCTCGGATTCGTGGCCCTTGTCGGCCTTGTGCTGGGGATCGAGACGACGATCCAGCGCATCTGGCCGAACGGCGCCGATCGACATCGCGCCTTGGGCCGTTTCACGATGATCATTTACTGTATCTTGTTCGTGACCGGCAGCACGACGTACACGATGCTCTATATCCTATTTCCCGGGAAGATCGGATGAACCGGTCGATACCGACCTATGTTGGTCTGCGGCTGCGGCAGATGGATGCATACGGAAGGCATCGAAGAGCAGATCGATGCGACCGGGACTGAACGCTGGTTCGTGCGGTCGGAATGCCGCGAATGCGGGTTCCGCGTGGGGGTCGACCTCTCGGCCGATCAGGCTGCCGCCTTCGTTGATCGGTTCATGTGGACCGATGAAGCGCGGCATCGTCTGGATCGGATGCCGCCCTATCTGGCTCCGTTGGTGAAGGAGGAGGTCGAGTCCTACGCCAAAGCCCGCAACCATCGCGTCGTCACCTATGATCTGATCGCCCGAGCCCAGCAGGGAGAGGCTGTCATCTGGGATCATGAGGCGGAACGTCGTTTGAGTAATGTGCCGACGCCTGTCCGCGCAATGGCTCGCGTCGAATTGGAGCGAACGGCGATTGAGCGCGGGCTGTCCCGGGTCACAGTCGAACTCATGGAGGAAGTCAAGGCCAAGTATTTCGGCATGGCCGCGCGAAAGTGAGCCGCCGTTAATTCGGTAAACGGAAATCGTCGTCGCAAGATCAGGATGAGAAATTCTGACGCCCGACGGTTATCGGATAACGGTTCAGGAGAAGGTTCTGGATGCTGCACAGGCTGGCGCTGAGGGTCCTTCCCAGTCTGACCCTGACCGTCACCGAGGACGAAGTCCGGAAACGAAAACGCCGAGCGATGTTGCTTCCCGGACTGGTGGCGTTCGGCGTCTATCGGGCGTTGAAACCCGTGGTCCCGCTGGACGATCCTTTGGTGGTGCTTGGCGTCAGCGGGTTCATCTCCACGGTGACCGCGGCCTGGGCGTACCGGGTCGGGAGAGGGGGGTCTACAGCCCGAGCTTGGCGGGAGGACGGTGTAAGACAGACGGCCTGGCTGCTCGGGTGGGTCGGGTTTGTCTACGGAATCCAGCTTTCTCTTCTGGTCCTGGCGCTCCTGCGCGTGATGGTCGGCTATGATTTCTTCGCCCATCCGGACGGGCCCGCTATGATGGCGATCGTCATCGCATGCACGTCAGTGGCCCGCGATGCCTTTGAGATCGGATATGTTCGTCGGCAGGAACGGAGCGGCAGGCCCTTTCCGACATTCCCCGATGGAATGCAACTTCGATCGCTCATTAGGGACCACACGGCACGGGTCGGCTGGTGGACGGCTACCGGCGCGTTCGCCTGCGCCGGGCTCGCGCTTGCCGGCGCAGGCGTCGTCGGAATGGAGCAGGTGTTGCTCTGGCAGTTGGTTCTGGTCACGACCGGGGCCGGGTCGCTGGCGGTCTTTGCCTATTTCGGGGGACAGCAGCGGCACGGCGGATGGCTGCGGCCTCTCAGCGAGATGGCGTGGAGTGAGTTGTTCAAGTTTTGGTGGTGGCCGGGGTTGGCCTTTGCGGCGACGTATTACCTCTCATTA
The DNA here is from genome assembly GCA_040755395.1 of Nitrospirota bacterium. Classification (NCBI taxonomy): domain Bacteria; kingdom Pseudomonadati; phylum Nitrospirota; species Nitrospirota bacterium. Next base: position 136,884 of record JBFMAX010000008.1, on the reverse strand, counting down.
GTCGGGGCTGCGATCTATCTTTTGCGGTTGGAGACGATCGCCCGGCCGACTCTGGGTCTGATGGCCGGAGGAGTGGGAGGTCTCATGAGCCTGTACGGGTATTACCTCGGGCATCGCCGATCGGTCGAAGATCGTTTGGCTCAGACCGTTCCTGCGTCGCTCTTGCGGTGCCCGTTCGTCATAGGCATCTTATCTAAATCGACGAGGCCTCGGGAGGCAATGAATCTGCAGCCCGCCAATACGGGCCCAGGCGAGTCCGGAGGAAGACCGCCGGGATCGTGAGAGTATGATGCACAGGGGTCATCGAATGCGAGCGGTGGTGGTCGTGATCGGCTGTGTCCTACTGTTCGGGCCGGCCTGGGGTTCCGGTTTCGAGCCGGAGCGGGAACCAACCGCTCTTCGCATATCCCAGGATATTTACTATAAGATCGAGGGAACGCCGGTGGGACCCCCCGCTCCCTCTCCGAATGAGACGGTCTATCCCCGATACGGGTCGCTGGACAACAGGATCCTGATTTGGTTTGTCACGCAGCAGCACACCTATTTCGGCGGCTTCGTACTGGCCCTCCCGATCTTTTGCGTTCTCTTGGAGTTCCTGGGTCTGGCGTCACGCAATCGGGTGTATGCGGCTCGGTATGACGGACTCGCGCGGGATTTGCTGAAAGTCGCTCTGCTCGCCCTCTCGATGACCGCCGTCGTCGGCAGCGCGATGCTATGGCTGTTCATTGCGCTCTATCCGAGCTTCATGCAGTACATGGGCGGGACATTCAAGACCATGATGCCGGTGTACGCCCTCGTATTTGTTGGCGAGTCGTTGTTGTTGATCCTCTATTACTACAGTTGGGATCGTTTGGCCTCTCCTGCCGCAAAATGGGGCCATGCCGCGATCGGCGTAGTGGCCAACGCCTTCGGCACCGCATTGTTGTTGCTGGCCAATGCCTGGGCGGCTTTTATGATGGCACCGGCCGGTGTGGATGCTTACGGACGGTATCTTGGGAACGTCTGGCATCTGCTTCACTCGGCGCTCTGGAATCCACTGAATGTGCACCGGTTTCTAGCGGATATCATGTCCGGTGGGGCGGTTGTGCTGGCCTATGCCTGTTTCCGATTTTTCACCAGCAAGAACGATGAAGAACGCGCGTACTACGATTGGGTGGGATACGTCTTCCTATTCGTGACGGTCTGCGCGCTCTTGCCGATGCCGTTCGCCGGATACTGGCTCATGCGCTCGGTCTACGCGTTCCGACAAAGCATGGGCATGACAATGATGGGCGGGTTGCTGACGTGGCTGTTTGTCGTGCAGGCACTGCTGATCGGCGCGTTGTTTCTCGGGATCAATTACTATCTCTGGCAGAGCATGGGAAGGATTCGCGGCGGGACGCGGTATCAGCCGTATTTCCAATTCCTGGTCTGGGGTCTCATGGGCTGCCTCTTCGTGTGGTTGACCCCGCATACCGTGATGATGACAGGCAGCGAACTCAAGGCGATGGGCGGAGCGCAGCATCCGGTCATCGGGAATTACGGCGTCATGTCGGCAAAAAACGGCGCCGTCAACGTCATGATCTGTCTTACCACGCTCAGCTACATCTTCTATCGGCGGGCGAACCGGACGATGACGATTTCGTGGGTCCGAACCGGCAATAGCGTGTTGGCGGTGCTGTTCACTGTCGGAATCCTCAATATTCTGTGGCTGTCCGTCTACGGGTTTTACCTGCCGGCGAGCATTCGAGTAGGGTTGTCGTGGCCCCAGGCGTTCACGACGTTGACCGTGCTTGTCGGCGGTGTGGCCATCAACCAGGCCATGCTGCGTGGCGCCAAGGTCCATGGTCCGATCGAGTGGGGCAAGATATCCGTGCGGGGGATGGTCGGACTGTTCGGCCTTGCAGCGGCGTTTTCCTGGGTGATGGGGCTGATGGGATACATTCGATCCTCGGGGCGTCTGGCGTGGCATGTGAATGAACTGATGGCGGATCTGTCGCCCTGGGCCTTCACGCCCCCGTTGAGTTTTGCGGCGAAGATGGTCACGCTCAATATGGTGGTATTCTGGATGGCGGTGCTGGGCCTTTTCTGGGTGTGTCAACGGGGGCAGCAGGCGGTAATGAGCGTGGAATTGGGTGCTGAGAAAGGGGCCGGACTTATACCGTCTCCTTCCCGTGAAGCTTGAGTTGAGAGAAGGAATGGCGTTCGGCATGCGGACTGCGAGGAGCATCGGGTTGCTTGTGTTGGGGTTGATAGGAGTCTGGAGCGCGGCATGGTGGTCGTCGTCGGCCCAGGCCTCATCGCAGATTGTATTGGAGGATTTTCAGGCAAAAGAAGCTGACGGATTTCCGGCTCATTGGGAGCATGAAAGTCAGCGCAGTCAGGCCAAAGGGCGAGAGGCGTACAAGGTTCAGTCTGAAGCCGACTTCAATTATCTGGCGGTGAGCGACGCCGGCCAACGCATTAAAAAGAAGCAAATAGATTGGGATCCTAAAGCCTATCCGATCCTGGTCTGGAAGTGGCGTTTGCATAAAGCTCCCAATGGGGCCGACCCGATCGTAGCCGTTTATGCCTCGTTGGATACCGATCTGCTCTTCATCCCGGTCTTTACGAAATATGTTTGGAGCGCCAGCAAGGCGGAGGGGACGTTGACCGAGGGCGGCATGTTCAGCGGGTCGGAGATCGTCGTGCAAAGCGGGACGACCGCCAGCGGTCAGTGGGTGGAGGAGCGGGTGAATGTATACGAGGACTTCAAGCGTATTCATCATCATGAGCCGGCCGAAAAGGCCTGGGGTATTTCAATTTTTGCCGGGCCCGGTGTGGAAGTGGATATTGGTCCGATAGCCGCAATGACGGCCCATTAAGGGAAAAGAAGGGAACGGCGCAGCCTGGTCGATTCTGATGAGTGACACCTCAGAAGCGAGTCAGTTCTCAGCCAAGAAGATCTTCGACATGGTGTTCGGCGCCCTCGTCATGGGGACGGTGGGGATCATGATCGGGATGATTATGGGAGGCTCCTCAGCGCCGGTGGCTGCCGGAGTCGGTTTGCTCCTGGGCACCGTAGTGGGGTTCCTTGGAGGCCGGCGGTTCCTGGTCAGTATTCTGATTGGGACAGTGTTTGGCGGTGGGCTTGCTTGGATTCTGGCTGGCGCGGAAAAGATCTCCGTCGGAGCGGGTGCAGGGGCTGCGATGGGAGGCTTTCTGGGAGTTCAGGCGTCGATGTTGCTCGATATGCGTGCGGCGCGCAAGCAGGCATCGAAGCCGGTTGATCCACCGGTATGAAAATCTGGAATCGCTTAAGAACGTCGATCCAGTCGCTCTTCCGGTTCCTTTCGCTCGAAGAGTTGAATCTGGAGGGCCATGGAAAATAGGGCTGTCCTCATTGGTTCCATTGTGTTTGTGTTCGCCTCGTTCATCCTGATGATCGCCGGGTTGGTGTACGAGTCGTACAAGTCCAAGCGAATGAGGGAACTGGCGGCCACGATCAAGACCGAGAGTCGCCCGGTCACGACTGTAGCGAAGCAAGATTATTCCATGTACAAGACCCTTGTGGGCGACGATGGCCGCGAAATGGTTCAAGTGCCCGAAGGACCGTTCAGAATGGGAAGCGCCGAAGGTGACCCCGACGAAGCGCCTGAGCATCAGGTCTACCTGGGAACGTATTATATCGATTTGAAAGAAGTGACGCAGGCTGAGTACGAGCGATTTGTGAAGATGACCAAACGTGGTAAACCGTTCGTCCCGGTGTTCGAGGATGATATCTCTAAGATTAAGAAGCCAGAATTGCCGGCCATAGGGATGTCGTGGAGCGATGCGGTGGCCTATTGCAAATGGGCCGGCAAGCGGCTCCCGACCGAAGCCGAATGGGAGAAAGCTGCGCGTGGCGAGGGACGTCGTCGGTATCCCTGGGGCGACGACTTCGGTGTCGGTCACGCCAATGTCGATGGCGAAGAGGACGGATTTAAGTATCTCGCTCCTCCCGGTTCGTTCGAGAGCGGACGAAGTCCCTACGGAGTGTATGACATGGCGGGTAATGTCGCCGAATGGGTAGCCGATAACTACGACGAGCACTACTACCAAAAAACACCCTATCGAGATCCGAAGGGATCTGAAGAAGGAGAGCATAAGGTGATCCGCGGAGGGTCCTGGCGCGAGACGCCGCACGGAGCCAGAGTCTCTAAACGGTTCCAGGCAAGAATGTGGCGAACGGACAGCACTATTGGGTTTCGCTGCGCGAAAGACGGGAGCGAATCTGTCGGCGCGTCATAGCAGATTGTGACCTCCCCTTTGGAGCTTAGCGTCCTCGTGCACCGCTTGTATCGCTCATGTTGGAAACAAAATTCAAAGTGGCGCTTCTTCTGGCCGTGCTTGCCGCGGCAAGCCTTCCGATCCTGGGCATTCTTCGCGGAACCACGCCGACACCTGTCGAAGACCCCGATCGGGTGCCCGTTGCTGTTCCTGAAACGGCGGCGAGCAGCGAGGAAAGAAACGAAGAGCCGATCAAGGAAGAGATGGTGCTGATTCCCGAGGGGCCGTTTATCCGAGGGAGCGAAGTCGGCGGTTTTGATGAACGGCCTGAACGCGTCATCTATTTGGATGCGTTCTTGATCGATCGCTTTGAAGTGACCAATCATCAATATGCAGAGTTCGTCGCCGCGACCGGCCATCGAAAGGCAGGCCCCCCTTCTCGCTATGCCAAAAATATGGAGCGCATGCGCGGTCCCAACCAGCCGGTTGTCTATGTATCGTGGGATGACGCTGATGCGTATTGCCGCTGGAAAGGAAAGCGTCTGCCGACGGAGGCTGAGTGGGAAAAAGCGATGCGCGGCACCGACGGTCGCATCTGGCCTTGGGGGAATGTGACGGATCTTGGCGCAGCGAATTGGGCGCGTGTCAACGATGGATACGAGGTCACCGCTCCTGTAGGAACATTTCAGGGGGATCGCAGCCCGTACGGTGTCATGGATGGGGCTGGAAACGTGATGGAGTGGGTAGCTGAATGGTATCAGGAAAACGCCTACAAAGAATCAAACGACAAGAACCCGAGGGGCCCGGAATTCGGTGTGTTTAAGGTCTTGAGAGGAGGGGGGTACACAAGCACCGGCTCGGATCTCCGCGTCACGAGCCGGAGCAAGATGGTCCCAGATTTTCGGGACGAAACAATCGGATTTCGGTGTGCGGCTTCAGTGGGGAAAAACTAGACAGAAGAGCTGACAACGAAGAGGTAAAACTTACAGAAAATCAAAATAATAGAGAATAAGAAATACGGCCAAAATTATATTGACAACCATACCAGCCAAAACTATAATATCGAACAATTTTGAATTTTTTGTCATAATCTCTTGCTCCGGGAAGTTAAAAGTGAGGGAATTTCATTAACATAGACGGTTCTGTGTGTCAAGAAACTGAGTGGATTTTCAGTGAGCAAATTTGTCCCCTCATCGAAGATCATCAGAGGAGAAGAGCATGGCTGAAGCGGCGCGACAGGATTCAGAAACTAAGATCAAAGTCGGCAAGATGATTTTTTATATCACGTGTGCAGTTAGCCTGTGGTTCTTCTACTGGTTTGCCGGAATACAGTGCCCGTGCTGAAAGCACGGGCTTTTTTGTTTTAACGACCCATGGGACAGACTGCTTGCGGATTTAACTTGCAGCAATTGACGAGGGAGAGGGGCTAGAAAATGGGACAGACGATTTTTTATATCCTCATTTCAACGGTGATTTGCTTAATCTATTTCACTGCCGTGGATCACTTTCTCATGGATATGCAGGGGTTGGATTACTGGTACTTGTTCAGGAAGTAAGGATAATCCTAAGCGCATTTCGATACATTCAACTATCGTGTTGAACTGGTTGGGTTAGCGCGGTGAGCTTCTGGCAGGTAGGATTGGTGATAAATTCGTGACGCGGTTCTCAAGAAGTTATGACTCATAAGCGCGATGGATTAAGGAGGTAAGCCATGGGTAGCGTGACCCGGAAAAAGATTATGTCAATCATGGCGCTCGGCGCAATGATTGGCCTCCTCCTTCTGCCTATTCTTGTCTCAGCTCCTGTATTGGCTGGCGGTGGAGAGGCGCCAACAGGCGCACCACCACCGGATGCGGCCCAGGCGGGAGGTGGCGAAGCTGAGAAGAAAGTCGAGAAGGGGCGGGACGTTTACTACAAGACCGAGGGGATCGTTGTGGGTGCCCCGGCTCCTAAAACAACCGACAGTCCGAAGGACTATCCTCGGTACAACTTTGAAAGCCGGGTGCTCCTCTGGTTTGCCAACCAGCAGCATCTGTACTATGGAAGTTTCGTGTTGGCGGTTCCGATTTTTTGCATGATTATTGAGTTCATGGGGGTTGTGTCGAAAGACAGGGCCATGGGCAAGAAATATGATCAGTTGGCCTATGACTTTATCAAGATCAGCTTGACCGCCTATTCTTTGACCGCAATTCTGGGCGGTATCCTGATCTTTACGTTTTTGACGCTCTATCCCGCGTTCTTTGGCTATCTCTCGAGCATCTTCCGTCCGGTGATGCACATCTATGCGCTGATGTTCGTTGCTGAGAGCGGAACCCTCTACATCTATTACTATGGCTGGGACAAGATGAAGGAGGGATTCCTAAAGTGGATTCACCTGAGCATGTCGGTCATTCTGAACGTTATTGGTACGGTGTTGATGTTCCTTGCTAACTCCTGGATCGGGTTCATGATGTCGCCGGCTGGAGTTGATGAGCAAGGACGTTACCTGGGCAACATTTGGCACGTCATCCACACAGCTCTATGGAATCCGCTGAACGTTCATCGTATTCTCGGAAACATGGCGTTCGGCGGAGGCGTGGTGGCGGCCTATGCGGCGTACCGGTTCTTGTCCGCCAAAACTGATGAGGAGCGTGCTCATTACGACTGGATGGGCTACATCGCGATGGCGATCGGCGTGGCGTTCCTGATCCCATTGCCGTTCGCAGGGTATTGGTTGATGAGGGAGGTGTACGCCTATCGTCAGCAAATGGGGATTACTCTTATGGGAGGATTGTTGGCCTGGCTCTTCATCATCCAGGCGACCATGATCGGGATCCTCTTCCTGAGCAGCAACTATTATCTCTGGCAAGCATTGGGCCGGATGCGTGGTGCCGAAAAATACCAGAAGTACATTAAGTACCTGGTGTTCATCCTGGTATGCGGGTTCCTTATCTTCATTACGCCGCACACGATGGTCATGACACCAGCCGAGCTCAAAGCCATGGGCGGGCAACAGCATCCAGTGTTGGGGAATTACGGCGTGATGTCCGCCAAGAACGGTGGAATCAACGTGATCATTACCACCACCGTGTTGAGCTTTATCTGGTACATGCGTGGAAACAAGGTGTCCACCGTCTCCTGGGCGAAGTTCGGAAACATCTTCATGGGAACGTTCTTCTTCTGGGCGTACGTGAACATCATTTGGCTCGCCATCTACGGCTACTACATTCCCGCCAATGTGCGTATAGGGCTTTCTGTGCCGCAAGTGGCGACCACATTGTCGTGCCTCTTCTTCATGACAGCCTTGAATGCAGTCATGATGAAGGGGGCCAAGCAGACAGGTCCGATTGAATGGGGCAAGATTTCTGCCCGTTCTCAGTATGCCCTCATTATGCTGGCGACAGCCTTTACATGGATGATGGGCTTAATGGGCTATATCCGCTCGTCAGTGCGTTTGTTCTGGCATGTCAATGAGATCATGCGCGATAACTCGCCCTGGGCCTATACCCATACGATTGGGTTCGCAGCCAATATGATCTCGTTCAACGTGCTGTTCTTCTGGATCAGCATCCTGTTCGTCTTCTGGCTCGGGACGCTTGGCGTTAAGAAGGCTCCTGTTGAGGCCAAGGCTCCCGTGCCGGGTCGAGCGCCGGAGCCGGCTATCGGGCACTGAGTCTCGGCTGCTCTTACGACACTATTGGGGAGAGACGTCGATTACCGGCGTCTCTCCCCTCTCTTAGGAGGTTTGAACCGTGGTTGAGCTGCTTACGGAAGCGTTCTCGATAGGTTGGCCGGCCTTTGCGTTGTTGGTCGGCTTAATGATCTATTTCAAGGTTGCGATCAAGGATCCCGAGGCTAACCGGCGAGCGGTCTTTAAGACGTTTATCGGCATTCTCGCAGCCATCATGCTTTTCATTGCAATCGCTAACTACAAAATGAACTTCTTCGGCGAGTCGCGGCTGTTACCCGTTTCTCTCGCGATGATCACCGCTCTCAGCTTCATGATGGGGCTGTATTTTGCCAACATCAGTGCCCTTCTGAAAATCGGAGGGTTCATGTTTTTGGTGGCGGCCGCTCTTTCCGGGTATGGCAATTGGTTGCCCCAAGTGGAAGGCGGATTTCCTCCGAAGGAAGAGAAGCTTGATTTCAGCGCCATGACTCCTCAGCAACTAGCTGATGAAGGCGAGAAGATCATCTTTGGGGGGATTGGACAAAATAAGGTGCAAGGAGCAATAGGTAAAGGTCAGTGTCCCCTGTGTCATGCATTTCACGCAGGCATGTTGGGAGAGCGCGCGCCGAATTTGCTGGGGATACCTGATCGAGCTGGGAAGGAGCGGCTGGAGGATCCGCGGTATCACAAGGGCAAGCCGCAAGAGCGGGATACCGTTGAAAAGGAATCGTTTCCCGGGGCCGGTACGGCGGAAAATGCCATTGAGTATATCGCGGAATCCCATTCGTGCCCGAGCTGTTACGTGGTCGCCGGTTATGGAGTAAAAGGCTCAAACGATAAAGAAAGCCCGATGCCAAAAATTCACAAGCCACCGATCTCTCTGAGCCTCCCTGAGCTGGCGGCTGTTGACACCTGGTTGTTCGTTCGAGAGGGCAAAGAGCCTCCAACCTACGAGGAAATCATCAAGGCGTATGAAAAGTTCATTCCTGAGGCTGACCGTCCCAAGCAGCAAACAGAGGACGAGAAAGCCAAAGGCGGTGGCGGAGCTTTGTTGGCCGACGGCTCCGAGCCTGTGGACCAGATTTTTGCCAAGGCGCAGTGCGTGGCCTGCCACACAATTCCTGGTATTCCAGGGGCAGTTGGGACCATAGGCCCAAAGTTGGTTGAGGGGACGAACGCTCCGCAACGCATTAAGGATCCTGCCTACAAAGGCACAGCCAAGACGACCCCGGAATACATCATGGAATCGGTGATTTCGCCGAGCGCCTACGTGGTCAAAGGATTCCCCGACAACACGATGCCGAAGGTGTTCGGACAAAGGTTGAGTGCAGGGGCTCTGAAGAAAATCGTGGATTACCTCTCGCAACTTCAAGAGGGGAAGGAGCCTCCCAAAATTTCATAACATGTGTCCGGTGATTTACTAAGCTGCGCATCGCATAGGGAGTGAACCGATGAAAGCATTAATGTCAGTCGGCGCATTGGTGGGAGTGATTGGATTGCTCCTTTTGATCGGCATGGTTATGGGAGTTATTCCTTCAAACACCGTGCGTTTGGTCGAAGGCTATATGCCCATGCAAATGCTCTTCGAACTTGCCCTGTTTGTGGCCGGGTTCGCGGGGCTTAGTTATCTGCTTGGCTCCATGGGAATGGGTATTCCAAGATTCTGGCAGGGAATTCTCTTCTGGGCGTTTATCTTGCTCTACCTGAAATACAGGGTCTATCCACCCATTCCCTTCAGCGTCCGTGCCATGTACGGCACCGTTTCGCTGATCGCCGTATTCATGTGGATGTCGAGCAACGAAGAGGATTGGAAAAAATTCAAGCAGCCTATCCTGAATGTGCTCGATGCCCAGAGTGGGTTCAACAAAGTTCTCCGGTACGTGTATTTGGTTCTGCTGCCCATCATCATCGGCGGGTTTTCGTATATGTCGATGAAGCCGACGTCGGAAGAGCCGATCGAGCTGCGAACCGTGCATCCAGCCCCACCGGCCAGTACCAAGGTTCACGGAAAGAGCTACGTGCTGCAGACCGCGCAGAATCCTTATCGCGTGAACACTGAGGGCAAATACGACCAGGAATACACCAACAGCCTGATCGTCGAGCAGTCCATGGGGCGCTTGATGAAGCCCAATGCCAATCCTTGGGATCCCAAGGCGGAGGGCTATCTCAAGTATGTACGGGAAGGCGGAGAGATTTTCTTCCAGAATTGCCACTTCTGTCACGGCGACAATTTGAACGGTCGCGGCCTCCACGCATTTGCCTTCAATCCCATTCCGGCTAACTTCACGGATCCGGGAACGATCGCCCAGCTTCAAGAGACCTTCATTTTCTGGAGAGTCGCGAAGGGTGGGATCGGGTTACCCAATGAGGGTTTCCCGTGGGCATCCGTGATGCCGCCGTGGGAGCAACACTTAACCACGGACGAGATTTGGAAGGTCATTCTCTTTGAGTACTGGCATACAGGCTATTATCCTCGGACGTGGGATTAGCCCCAGTCCGAAGGCGCGATCTGACTTCCGAATTTACGAATGAATGATGAGAGGTCACCAATGAGGAAGCTGGGGTTGAAAGGTAAGCCAGCTCTGGTTCTGCTCGCTGCCGTAGGGATCGTGATGGTCTCAGGAAGCGCCGGAGTTTGGACTTTTGCGCAGGAAGGCGGCGGGTTGCCGGAGGGTTTCGTGAAGGGCGAACTTGCACCGGAGCCCCCTGCGGAAATGATCGAGGCGGGCAAACGAGTGTATTTCACCAAGTGCGTGTGGTGTCACGGTGTGGATGGGGCGGGAGACGGTCCAGCCGCGGACCGACTCTGGCCCAGGCCGAGAAACTTCAATCAAGGCACTTTTAAGATTCGTCACACGGCGAGCGGTGAACTCCCGCTTTTCGATTACCGGAAGCCGATCAAGGGGCAGAATGACCTGTTCGAAACCGTCACGCACGGCTTGACCGGCTCCGCAATGCCACCTTGGGAAGGTATTTTGACCGAAGAGCAGCGCTTACAGGTTCTCTCGTTTGTAACGACGCAATTGGTCAAAGATCGAAAGTTCACAGATAAGGAAACCGAGACAGTGACAGTGCTTCAGTTGGACAGCCTCAAACCGGTTCCTCCCAGCAAAGAGAGTATCGAGAAAGGGGCCCAGTTGGTCGTTGACAAGAAGTGCATTGAATGCCACGGGGTCGAAGGACGGGGAGACGGCAATGCTTTCAATTTGAAGGATGACTGGGGATTCCCGATTCAGCCGGCGGATTGGCATAAATGCTGGAACTTCAGGGGGAGCCGTCAAGATCCTTACAACGTCAAGAATATTTTCCGTACATTCTCGACCGGGGTCAGCGGCACGCCGATGCCGTCCTTTGCCGATAACACGACGATCGAGGAGCGCTGGCACATTGCTAATTTTGTGAACTCACTCTGTGAGCGCGATCAGGATGGCAGTCCGCTTCCCATCGATCCGCTGACCGATAAGCCGAAGATCAACTTTGTCATTCCTTCGGGCCCTGTTGAGGGAGAGATCTCGGATGATCCCGAGAGTGAAATGTGGAAGAAGCAGGTTAGGCGCTACGTCGCGCTGGGTGGGCAGATCACCCACAAGCCCAGGAATTTTGTGACTCGAATCGACGATGTTTGGGTGAAGTCTCTGTACAACGATAAAGAGATCGTGTTCTTATTCCAATGGGATGATCGCTCGAAGAGCGTAGCGACGGAACCTCCGCCTTGGCAACCAACGGAAGTGAATGTGGAGCAATATGGCGTGATGGAACAACCTCCCAAGACAGGTGAAGCCGGTTCCATCGCAGCGAATCAAAACAAGTACACGGTCTACAACGACGCGCTTGCATTCCAGTTTCCGATTAAGTGGCAGGAGATCCCGCCCCCGTTTAAACCCCGATACCTATGGGGTGATCAGAAGTTTGCTGTTGACATCATCAAGTGGGAAGCGGACGGATCGCTTCGCGCTTTCAAAGGAACCGGGTGGGATCAGGACTTCGAGGAGCGGGACGACTTTCAGGAAAAGATCAAGGTGTTGAAAGCTGAGTGGAAAAACGGACAATGGACGCTGATGGTGTCACGCCCACTCAAGGCGGATTATGATGAGGACACCCAGTTTGACGTAGGCAAGTATATCCCCACCGTCTTCTTTGTCTGGGACGGCCATAACGGCGATGCCGGCAGAAAGATGTCCGTGTCCGCTTTCTACTACACCTTCCTGGAGCCTCCCATTCCGAAGGAGGTATACATCTATCCGACTCTGATCGCGGTGGGTATCGTGATTTTAGAGGGCTGGGTCCTAGCCCGTCGGGCAAACAAGAGGAAGGGCAAGACGTTCTAAGGTCTTCAGTCTGTAGGAAACCTGGATTGACAAAGAGGGGGTGGGGCGGAGCCCCACCCCCTCTTTGTTTATGCAGCGGAATTGGGCTATGTCGTCTGGTTCATCTTGCTTAAGGGTGCATGGCACATCCGGCATTGTCATAGCCGGAGGGAAAAGTCGACGCATGGGGCGCGACAAGCGATTCCTCGAAATCGGCGGGAAAGCCCTGCTTGACCGTGTCCTGGAGATCATGGAGGCGCTCTTTGCCGAAATTATCGTCGTACTTTCGGAGGAGACGCCAGTTCTGAGACAGTCTCGCTGGCGCATAGTGACCGACTTGATTCCTCAGTGCGGGAGCCTGGGCGGGCTTTACACGGGGTTGTACTATGCGACACATCCTCGCGTGTTCGCCGTCGCTTGCGATATGCCCTTTCTTAACGGCGAGCTTGTTCGTTATATGGCGGCGTTGAATGAGGGAGCGGATGTGGTTATGGCCAGCCTGGCGACGGGACTTCAGCCCATGCACGCGCTGTACTCGAAACGCTGTTTAGGCCCACTTGAAGCTATGGCCCGTTCAGGCAATTTGAAGGTACAAAGCCTGGTCTCCGTAACGGACCTGAACGTGCGGCTGGTTTCCGAAGCCGATCTTATGCGCTTTGATCCGCAATTACTGTCGTTTCAGAACATCAATACACCGGCCGACCTGGAATTCGCGAGGACGATTGTGGCGGAACAACAGATCAAGCGATCGCATCAAGGATAGAAGGGGTACTTCTCCGGTGGTTCGGACTCTTCTCCTGATTCACCCCGGTGGGCTGGGAGATGCGATTCTGGCCTTGCCCGCCATCCGTGCACTGAAGAAGGCTTATCCGGGGCATGCGTGCGGAATTCTGGCCCGTCGGGAGGTGGGAAATCTGTTCAGTCGCACCGGAGAGATCGACCGGAATTTCCCTCTTGAATCGAGCTTTTTGGGACAACTGTTCACCGGGCCAGAATCCGTCACTCCGGATTTTCGAGACTGGTTGGTCCGATGTGACGTGGCGGTGTGTTGGATGAGCGATAGTGCCGGCTGTGTGAGATCCACGCTCCAGGCTCTCGGCGTTCGCCATGTGATCGTTCAATCTGCTCGAGTATCCGATCATCTGCCGATACACCAGAGCGATCGACTGCTCGGCAGCCTTCGGCAGGGTCTTGTGAAAGGTGTCACAGAGGAGAGCTATGACGGAAAATTGAACCTCCCCGGCGATGTGATCGACGAGGCCCGCGAACTGCTCAGGAGCACGGGCGTTCGTGACAGTCATCCGATCGCCGTAGTTCATCCTGGGAGCGGCAGCCGACACAAGTGCTGCCGGCCAGCTGTTCTTGCAAAGACCGTCGATTTCTTACAAGCGTGCGTGAATGTTCCGATTTTGATCGGGGGACCGGCTGATGAGGACATGGTCAGACTGGTTTGCAATCAGGTCGAGAAACTGCCGGCGGTTCTCCGGCACCTCGATCTGCTCACAGTTGCCGGCGTTCTTGCGCAGGCCGGTCTTTATGTCGGCCATGATTCCGGCATAACCCATTTGGCCGCCGTTCTTGGCGTTCCGACCGTCGCGCTGTTCGGTCCGACCGACGTGCGGCGGTGGGCTCCTCGTGGGCCGAACGTAAGAATCCTTACCGGCGAAGTCTGTCGATGTCGGACATGGGAAACCGTTCAACAGTGCATTCGTAAACCCTGTCTTGAGATTTCTGCGGAGCAGGTTGGCGAGACGTGCAGGGACCTCTTGCGCGTTCCTTCCTTGAAGACGAGGTCTTCGACGCTGCCTTGTCACGCCTCATAAGGTATGCTAGATTGCCAATTCTGTTTTTTCCTTGCTTCACGCTGAGTTAGGTGATTCCAACGTGCCTCTGGATATTGTGAGACGAAAGGTGCAGGGGGCGCTGGGCGGCGCGCTTCATGAGGCGAAACGCAAAGGACTGCTCAGGGGAGACACTTTTCCGGCCATCACACTCGAGGCACCGAAACGTCCGGAGTGGGGAGATCTAGCTTCCACCGTTGCCATGACGCTCGCGGCATCCGAGCAACGCGCGCCCCAGGATATCGCTCAGATCATTGTCGACAATATCGCGCAACGCGAGGCCCTCTTTGAACGGGTTGACATTGTCCGTCCGGGGTTTCTCAATCTCACCGTCAAACGGGAGCTGTGGCTGCAGGTTCTGACCGAGATTGAGGAACAGGGGCGGGCGTACGGGTGCACCGATCTCGGTCAGGGGCGCCGCGTGCTCGTCGAGTATGTCAGCGCCAATCCGACAGGGCCGCTGCATGTTGGCCACGGGCGAGGAGCAGCGGTCGGACAGGCGATTGTGAATCTTTTGCGGGCAACGGGCCATCACGTCGTGAGTGAATACTACATTAACGATGCCGGGCGTCAGATGAAACTGCTGGGGGCCTCGGTCTATGCCCGCTATGGAGAACTGTGCGGCAGAGCCATGACGTTCCCAGGAGACGGGTATCAAGGGGACTATATCCGGGCGGTGGCGGACCGTGTAAAGGATCGAGTCGGGACGGCTTTGCTCGAACTGCCGGCCGACCAGGCGGAACAACAGATCAAAGATCTGGCCTATCAGGAACTCTTGGGCTGGATACGGCAAGATCTGCAGGCGTTCGGGATCACCTTCGAGTCCTGGTACAGCGAAACCTTATTGCTATCGGCAGGCACGGTGGAAAAAGTTCTGAATGAACTGCGAGTGCGTGATCTGCTTTACGAGGAGAGCGGGGCTTGGTGGTTCCGTTCATCCAAATTCGGCGATGAAAAGGACCGGGTGGTCAGAAAACAGGACGGAGAATACACGTACCTGGCTTCGGACATGGCGTATCATCGGGACAAGCTCGTGCGGGGGTACGACCTGCTGATCGACGTGTGGGGCGCCGATCATCATGGCTATGTTCCGCGTATGCAGGCTGTCCTCGAGGCTTTCGGCTATCCGCGGGATCGCCTCCAGGTCGTCTTGGTCCAGATGGTGAACCTGTTGAGAGGTGGGCGGAAAGTGGAAATGTCTAAACGCGCTGGCCAGTTCGTTACCCTACGCGAGGTGATCGATGAGGTCGGGGCGGACGCCGCGAAATTTTATTTTCTGATGCGACGGTCCGATACGCATCTGGATTTCGATCTGGAGCTTGCGAAACGGCGATCTGCGGACAACCCTGTGTACTATGTGCAATACGCCCACGCCAGGATTGCGAGTCTGTTTCGGGTGGCCGCTTCACGGGGCATTCCGGCACCTAACCCGAGCAAGACGGACCTGGGCCTGTTACACGACCCGGATGAATTGGGATTGATCCGGAAGTTGTCGGCCTATCCGTCCATCGTCCAGGGCAGCGCGTTGGCCTTGGAGCCTCATCGCATCACGTTCTACCTGCAGGAACTGGCCGGTCTGTTGCACAATTTTTACTACAAGCACCGTATCCTCCCTCCAGTGGGCGAGAGCGAGACGCTGGACGACGGAACAAAATGTGACGACGCCTCGGCGTCGAGACAGCGCGAACGGGTAACGCCGGAATTGACCGCTGCCCGGTTAGCGCTTATGCGAGCCGTCCAACAAGTCCTGGGCAACGGCTTGCAGCTCTTGGGGATACCGGCGCCGGACCAGATGTGATCTCATTCCGTGCAGGCGTCTGATGGTATGATCGACTTTGCAGTGATTCGCACAGACATGGGCGGCAGGGCTCGACTTGGCAGGCTGACGACGGGCCGAGGGGCCGTCGCGACGCCCGCCTTTATGCCGGTGGGGTCACTGGGGACCGTCAAGGGGGTGGACCCGGATGACCTGCGCAGTCTGGGTTTCGGGCTCATCCTGAACAACGCGTATCATCTCTATCTCCGACCCGGCCATCAGGTCATCGCGGACATGGGTGGACTCCATGCATTCACCGGATGGTCCGGCGCCATTCTGACGGACAGCGGCGGGTTCCAGATTTTCAGTCTGGCGAAACTTCGCAAGGTGACCGATGACGGCGTCATGTTTCAATCCCACATCGACGGCTCGCTGCACCATATCACGCCGGAAACGGCGGTCCAGATCCAGGAGGCTCTGGGAGCTGACATCATCATGGCGCTCGACGAATGCGTCGCACTGCCGTCAAGCATTGAGCTGGTACAAGAGGCCGTCCGCCGCACCAGCCTCTGGGCCCGTCGCTGCCAAGCGGCCCGCCGACGTATTGATCAGGCGCTTTTCGGGATTGTCCAGGGAGGGCTGGACCCTGCTCTGCGGGTTCAATCCGCGCGAGACCTTGTGGCCTTGGGGTTCGACGGGTATGCGGTGGGAGGGTTGTCGGTCGGCGAAGAAAAAGCCGCCATGTATCACATGCTCGACGTGACGACGCCCGAATTACCGGCCGCCAAGCCTCGGTACTTGATGGGGGTCGGCATGCCGGAAGATTTGGTCGAGGGCGTCGCGCGCGGCATCGATCTGTTCGACTGCGTGGTGCCGTCTAGACATGGACGGACCGGCTGGCTGTTCACATCCTTCGGACGGATCGTGATCAAACAGGCGCGCTATGCGCGCGATGAACGAGCAATCGATCCAGCCTGCCGGTGCCCGGTCTGCGCCAAGTACTCGCGGGCCTACCTGCATCATCTCTTCAATGTCAAGGAAATGTTGGGGGCTCGCCTCAACACCGTCCACAATTTGTTCTATTTCGCCGAACTCATGCGCCGGATCCGTCTCGCCATCGAGCAGGGCCGCTTCGCGACGTTTCGAGAGGAGTTTTGTGCCCGCCGCGGGCAGCAGTCCGGCGAAGGGCCGGACGGCGCGATGGTCGAGGCCGACGGCGCCAAGGCGGCGCATTCGGTCTAAAGGAGAGCCGCAAATGATGGCATCGATGGCCTGGGCGCAGGGGGCTTCCGCAGGCAATTCTGCCACGAGCGGGCTCTTGTCGCTCGTCCCTTTCGTGCTGATCTTCGTGATCTTCTATTTTTTGCTCATTCTTCCGCAGCAGCGGAAGCAGAAAAAGCTGAAAGAGATGTTGGAGTCCCTCAAGAAAGGCGACAAAGTCGTCACGGCGTCGGGCATCTGGGGAACGGTGACAAACTTGGGAAAAGACACCGTGACGCTTCAGATTTCCGACAGCACCAAGATCAAGATTCAGAAAGAATTCATTGCCAGGTTGCGAACCGAAGACGAAGACTGAGGAGCGGCCGATGACACGTGCGAGGTCGGAACGAGGATGAAAAGAGTCGGCGGGCGGTTGGCGTTGTTGGCGTTCGTGGTGGTGATTTCGTTCATTTTTTTTCTCCCTTCCTATCAACCCTTGTATCGACAACTGCCGGATTGGCTGAAACCCGTGCTGCCCAACAAGGGGATCACGCTCGGGCTCGATTTGCAGGGCGGCATTCATCTGGTCCTCGAGGTCGAGGAAGACCGGGCGGTGGAGATCGCCGTCGATCGATCGGTCGTGGCCATCCAGGATCTGCTGGTCGAAAAGAAGATTCCGGTGGAGTCGGTCAAACGAACCGGTTTCGCTCGCATCACGCTCTCGTTCCAGAACGCGGATTTAAAGGACCAAATTCAGAAGCTGCTCGACGACTTTCCCTCATTTTATGAAGTGGAAAGCGCGGGCGACGCCAATACGTTGGTCTGGGAACTGCGCGAGGGAGAGATCAAGCGCATCAAGGATTCCGCCATCAACCAGGCCTTGGAGACGATCCGCAATCGGATCGATCAGTTCGGCGTGGCGGAGCCGCTGATTCAGCGACAGGGCTTGAAACAGATCGTCGTGCAGTTGCCGGGAATCAAGGAACCGAAACGGGCGAAAGACCTGATCAAGGAGACGGCGCTCCTGGAATTCAAGATGCTGGATGAGGACAGCAAGCTGGCTTTCGATCTACCCCAGCGCATTCCCAAGGGCAAGGAAGAGGAAGTCCTGAAACAATTCGAAGGCAAGATCCCGGAAGGCGATGAGATTCTATTCGAGCGCGTGGTGGATAAGGACAGCGGTCGGGAATTCCGTATTCCGTACCTGGTCAAGAAAAGGGTGATGCTCGCCGGCGATGTGCTGAGCGACGCGCGGGTCTCAATCGGTCAATTCAACGATCCCTATGTCTCCGTGACCTTCGACGCCAAGGGCGCCCGGGAATTCGAGCGGATCACGGCGGAGAACGTCAAGAAACGCATGGCGATCGTGCTGGACAACACCGTCTATTCCGCGCCCGTCATCCAGGAGCGGATCAGCGGCGGGCGCGCCCAGATCACGGGGGCGTTCACCATGCAGGAAGCGAACGATCTCGCGATCGTGCTCAGAGCCGGGGCCTTGCCCGCGCCGCTGAAGATCATTCAGGACCTGACGGTGGGCCCCTCGTTGGGACAGGATTCCATCGACAAAGGCATCAAGTCCACGCTGTTCGCCGGCGCGATGGTGGTGCTCTTCATGGCGGTGTACTATCGGCTCTCGGGGGTCATCGCCGACTTCGCTCTGACGCTCAACCTCATTTGCTTGATCGGGGCCCTAGCGGCGCTCAATGCGACCCTGACTTTGCCAGGGATCGCCGGGATCATCCTGACGATCGGCATGGGTGTCGATTCCAACGTGCTCATCTTCGAGCGTATCCGCGAGGAACTGCGCCAGGGCAAACCGGTGCGGCTGGCCGTAGACGGCGGATACGACAAGGCGCTGCTGACGATTATCGACTCGCACGTGACGACCTTGATTACCGGGTTTGCGCTCTTTCTGTTCGGCACCGGGCCGATCAAAGGCTTTGCCGTTACGCTGTGCTTGGGCATCGCGATCAATCTGTTCACTGCGCTGGTAGGAACCAAAGTGATCTTCGATTTCATCAATCAACGCCGGAAGGTCGAACAACTCAGTATTTAGTTCGATAAGGAGACGGTATGTTCGAAATTCTGGGCAAGACGAATATCGACTTCATGGGCAAACGACGGCTCGCCTTCGTGTTTTCGGGCATCATGGTGCTCCTGGGTCTGGTGGCGGTCGTCCAGATCAGCCGGGGAACGGCGAATCTGGGGATCGATTTTGCCGGCGGCACGGCTGTGCAATTGAAATTCGACCAGTCGATCCGAATCGACCAAGCGAGGAAAGCGTTGGATGCCCATGGGTTAGGCGACGCCGAATTACAGGAGTTCGTCCAGGAAAACAAGCTGTTGATCCGGGTAAAGACCTCCACGACCATCGAGGAGAAAGTCGCCGAACGGGTCGTGGCGGTGTTCAGCCAGGAGTTTCCGTCTAACCGCTTTGTCGTAGACTCCAGCACGGAGATCGGACCGACGATCGGAAAGAAACTGCAGCAGGACGCTTTGATCGCCATCCTGATTTCGTTCGCCGGAATCGTCGTCTATATTGCGGCGCGGTTCGAGTTACGGTTCGGCATCGCCGCAGCCCTCGCGACTTTCCACGATGTGCTGGCGGTGCTTGGGGCATTTTACGTGCTAGACAAGGAGATCACGCTGCTCGTCGTGACGGCCTTGCTCACGCTGGCCGGCTACTCGCTCACCGACACCGTCGTCGTGTTCGACCGTATCAGGGAAAACCTCCGGCTTCGCCGGCGCGACGACATCGCAACGGTCATCAACAACGGGATCAATCAGGTTCTGAGCCGGACCATCGTGACCAGCCTGACGGTGGTGTTGGTATTGATACCTCTGACCCTGGCCGGAGGCGAGGTGCTCCATGACTTCTCGCTCGCATTATTATGGGGCGTGATCTTCGGGACCTACTCGTCGGTTTTCGTGGCCAGCCCGCTGCTCTTGATTTGGCCCGGGGGCCCTGGTCGGCTGCTGAAGCGGGCTTGAGCCATCGCCTGTCAGGGGGACTCGTTTTGCGTCTTCCTGGGATGGTAGATTGACATGCCACTGCCGCCTGATTAGCCCCTAGGTTCACATGGCGTTCTGGGGTCGGTCACGGAGTCTCCAGCGGAAGATCATCGCGGCCATCGTGATGGTCGGCCTCCTCCCCCTTTCCCTGTCCCTTGCCCTGACGTACGTTGAGGAGCGGCGCGCGCTCCGCGAGACGATCGGCGCGAATTTCAAAGAACTGGCCGTGGAGGCGGCTCGTCGGATCGAGCTGCAGGTCACCCGGGGAATCAACGAGGCCCAACAGTTGGCCACCACGCCGTTTCTGCGGACGGCGGTGACGGAATCCAACCGAACCTATGCGGGCAAGGACGAGCGCACCATCCAGTCGATGATCCGCGACTGGCAGCAACGATGGCGCGCACGCGACCGGCGCAGCGAGTTTCCGATCTTCATCAACCGCATCGTGACCAATTACCTGATCCGCTGGCACGACATCCGAAAAGCGGACTACGTCGGCATTTTCGTCACGGACAACCGGGGCGCACTGGTGATCAGCTCCATTCCGCAGGTGGAGTATTACTACGGGAAAAGCTCGTGGTGGCAGGCTGTCGTCAAAAATGGACAAGGGCGGGTCTATGTCAGCGACATTTATTTCGACCCCTCCTTCGGGACCCACGTGCTCAACGTGTCGGCGCCGATTCTGGATGATGAGCAGCGTGAAGCCATCGGAGCCGTGACAGTCCTGTTGCGACGGGACACGTTGTTCCATGCCATCTCCGAGGTGACCGTCGGATCGACGGGCCACGCGATGTTGATGAGCTCCGAAGGGACTCCGTTGATCTGCCCGATCCTGGCTCCGGAAGAACATACGGTGACACCTGAGCTGGTCTCCGCGATCGGGCGTGGAAAAGCCGGATGGGTCATTGCGCTCGACGATTCGCACGGCGGCCGCAATTCGCTGGTCGGCTTCGCGCCGATTCGATTGGGCGAGAGCCTCGCGCCGGACAGCCTGGGCGGTAAACGGTGGGTCACGTTCGTACGGCAAGATCCCGAGGAGACGTATGCTCCGCTTGATGAGCTCTTGATGAAGGTCACGCTCTATGGATTCTTCGTGCTGGCTGTCCTGTTGATAACCGGCGTCGCGGTCGCGCGGCGGATCTCGAAACCCATCCGAACCCTGCACGAAGGCGTGCAGGAGATCGGAAGCGGCCGGCTTGATCAGCGACTGAATCTCAGGACGGGGGACGAAATTCAGGACTTGGCGGAAGCCTTCAACGCGATGGCCGCCAATCTGCAATATTCCTTCAACCAGATTGAGCAGCGCATGGCGGAGGTCAGACGGCTCGAAGAGAAATATCGAGACCTGATCGAGAACTCGCCGGAAATGATCTGTCAATTGAACAAGGTCGGCCAGTTCGTGCATGTGAACAAGACCGGCCTCGAAAAGTTGGGATATACCCTGGACGAGATGTTGGCCATGCGGCTGTGGGACTTGGTGCCCAAGGGGCTGGAATCCGAAATTCTCGGGTATCTCGAGCGCCTGATGGCTCAGGGCCGTGGCTCGATCGAGACCGTATTCCTGGCGCGGGACGGGCGGCCCATCGATGTGGAGATCCATGCGACGGCCTTGTTTGACACGGGGGGCGGCGGGCTCGTCCATTCGCGGGCCTTCGTCCGCGACGTCACCGAACGCCGTCAGTTGGAGCAGCAGGTGCAGCGATACACGACGCAATTGGAACAGGAAGTCGCGGAACGCACCCGGCAACTTTCGGCGTCCCAGGCTCGCTATAAGGCGCTGTTCGATCTGGTGGCGGATTCGGTGTTCATGGTCGATCCTATAGGGTGCATCGTCGCCGTGAACAAACGGGAGGAGCAGGCGCTGGGATATGCGGAGGAAGCGGTCGTCGGCCGGAACATTTTGGAGATCGTGCTCCCGGGTCATCACGAGGAGATGCGGAAATTGATCGACAAAATCGTGGCGGGCCAGCGGCGCGTACCGACGCAGGAGATTGTCGTCCTCGACCATTCTCGTCGGGCGACACCGGTCGAGATGGACTTGATTCGGGTGGAAGGCGACGCGAGGCCGCTGGTCATGGTTCAGCTCCGAGACATCACCGATCGAAAGCGGCTCGAACGACAGTTGGAGGACTATCGGGAGGAGCTTGAACTCAAAGTACGAGAGCGGACGCGCGAGATCGAGGAAACCAAACAGTATTTGGAAAACCTCCTCGAGAACGCGAACGATGTCATCTACACCCTGGATTCGGAGCAGCGGTTCACCTACGTCAACAGCAAGGTCGAGGCCTGGGGGTACCGGAAAGAGGACCTCATCGGTCGTCCGTACCTGTCTCTGTTGTCCAAGCGGCACCGGGGACGCCGGCTTAAGAGCACGCTGGATATCGGCACCAAGCAGGTTTACGAAGTCGAAGTGCTCACCAGGGCGGGAGACACTCGGACGGTGATGGTCAGCGTGTCGCCCCTCTACGATTCGGAAGGCGGCATTCTGGGCGTCTTGGGCATCGCCCGCGATATGACCGAGACGAAGAAGCTCGAGCGGCAAATCCTCAGCTCCGAAAAGCTGGCATCGGTGGGGAAACTGGCGGCCGGGGTTGCGCACGAGATCAACAACCCGCTGGGCGGTATCCTGAATTGTTTGTACAACCTGCGGAAAGGGAACCTGCCACCGGCCAGGCAGGAGGAATATCTAGCCTCGATGGAGGACGGGCTGCGCCGCGTGCAGAAGATCGTCAGGCAGTTGCTGGATTTCTCGCAACAGCACGAGCCCGAGCTCTCCTTGACCGACATCAACCAGGTCGTCGAGCGGGTGCTCGTTCTCACCAACCACACCTTCGTCGCGAATCGCATCGTGTTGGAAACGGACCTGGGCCGCAATCTGCCCGACCTCATGGTCGACCGCCACATGATCGAGCAAGTGCTGATGAACCTGATCCTCAACGCGGTGCAAGCCATGAAGGGGGGAGGCGTGCTCACGATCCGCACGCGCATCGACGAGGGCCTCTGCCTGATCGAGATCAAGGACACCGGGTGCGGCATTCCGGGGTCCGTGCTGCCGAAGATTTTCGACCCATTCTTCACCACGAAAGGGGAAGGAGAAGGGACCGGACTGGGGCTCTCCGTCAGTCTCGGCATCGTCGAGCGGCACGGAGGGAAGATTCTTGTTGAAAGCGAGGTCGGGAAAGGCACGACGTTTACGCTCTGCTTGCCTGTCGCAAGGGACCGGGTCGCGATCGGGAGACTGTCGTGAAGCCTCTCAGCCTACTCATTGTGGATGACGAGCCGCTGATGCGGCTCTCTATGAGCGACGCATTGAAGGCCGTCGGATACGACGTTCAGGCGGCGGCCAGTGGGACCGAGGGCGTCGAGGCCATCCAGAAACGTCAGTTCGACATCGTCATTACCGATCTGCGCTTGCCGGGCACGGATGGATTGACGCTTCTGCAGACATGCAAGCAAGTTTCGCCCCGAACGGAAGTCGTCGTGATCACTGCGCATAGCTCGGTCGAGACGGCAGTCGGCGCGATGAAACTGGGAGCGTATGACTACATCACCAAGCCCTTCCAGATGGACGAGTTGTTGCTCATCGTCGATCGACTGGCCAAAGTGCTCGCGCTCCGTCAGGAGAATTTGCAGTTAAAAGAGGAATTGGCCGGCAAGTTCAGTTTCCAGGGGATCCTGGGCAAGAACGAGCGAATGCGCGCGGTGCTGGAAAAGATCAAGCTGGTGGCCGGGACCGATTCAACCGTCCTCATCGTCGGGGAGAGCGGGACTGGCAAGGAATTGGTTGCGAATGCGATTCACCACATCAGCCCGCGAAAGGATCATGCGCTGATTAAAGTCAGTTGCGCGGCTCTGCCGGAGACCCTGCTGGAGGCGGAACTATTCGGCCATGAGAAGGGGGCCTTCACCGGGGCGTTGCGACAGCGACGTGGACGGTTCGAGCTGGCCAACAAAGGGACGCTGTTCCTGGACGAGATCGGCGAGATTTCTCCGGTGGTGCAGGTCAAATTACTGCGGGTCCTGCAGGAGCGGCAATTCGAGCGGGTCGGGGGAAACGAGACGATCGAAGTGGACGTACGTCTGGTGTGTGCGACACAGAAGGATCTGAAGAAGGAAGTCGCAGCCGGCCGCTTCCGCGAGGACTTGTTTTATCGGCTGAACGTCGTGCAGGTGGTTTTGCCTCCGTTGCGGGAGCGTCAGGAAGATATCCTGTTGATCGCCGAGTATGTGCTCCACACGAGGTCGGCCCACATGAACAAAGACCTCAAAGGATTTTCGCAGGCGGCTCGCGAACTGCTCTTGCGCTATTCGTACCCGGGCAACGTGCGAGAGCTGGAGAATATGGTTGAACGGGCCATTGCGTTAGGGCGTGCGCAGGAGGAGATTCAGCCATGGGATCTCTGTGGCTTCCAATCTTGTCCCTACCTGGGCGGGGCACCCCAAGAATCATGCGGCTTTTGCAGCGAAGGTCTGACGGGAACAGCGCGAAAAGAGGCACCGACGTGTTCTTTGTCAGCGGCAAGGGAACAGTTCGAACGGGAATACATCGTCTCCGTGCTTGAGCGAGTCGGTGGAAGCAGAACCGAAGCCTCCAAGATTTTAGGGCTTTCGCGGAAGGCGCTGTGGGAGAAATGCAAGCGCTACGGAATTCCGTCAGGGAGAAACGACGCAGAACCGGAGTCCGATGAAGATTAAGCTTATTCCGTCGGTTCCGGACCACCCTCCCAAAGCTTTACCGTCCGGTCCCAGGAAGCGCTGGCGAGGCGCAATCCATCGACGGAGAAGCACACAGACCGGACGTAGCTGGTGTGGCCCTTTAGCGTCCTGAAGTGCCGCCCTGAGGCGATATCCCACAGCTTGATGGTATGATCGTCGCTCGCGCTCACCAGCACCTTGCCGTCGGGTGAGACGGCCAGCGACCGAACCCAGCCGCCATGGCCTTTCAGCGTTCTCAGTTCGGTCACTTCCGGCATGGCGAAGAATTTGATGGTCGTATCCCGGCTGCCGGTGATGAGAATCTTTCCATCGGGCGTGAACGTCATGGCACCGATCCAGTAGTCCATCGGCTTTTGAAAGCCGCCGTCGTCCTCGAAAAAGTACCCGCGTGCTTCCGGAGTATCTTCTTCGTCTTTCCGCCAATGTCCGTTGTGGACGATCTTCTCCTCCCCGCTCGGCAATACCTCCCACACTTTGATCTTGCCGATGTCGCTGCCGCTGGCCAGATGAATACCGTCCGGCGAGAAGGCGACGCAGACCGACCAATGATGGTCATACGGGTCCTTACCTAGGAGGGTCATCAACTCGGTGCCGGTCGTGACTTCCCAGATCTTGATATCTTTGTTATGGCTCCCGCGAGCCAGCATCAGGCCATCGGGAGAGAGGGACAGGCTGCAGACGTTGTGGTCGTAGCGGGTGAACAGGAGCTTCAAAGGTTCGCCAGTCTTGGGGTTCCACAGGCGGATCGTTCGATCATCGCTGCCGGTGGCGAGGATTTGGCCGTCTGGCGTGAAGACCACCGCCCTGATGTCGTGAGTATGACCGCGCAACGACCGGAGCAGTCGTCCGGTTTCGATGTCCCAGATGCGCACCATACGATCGACTCCCCCTGAGGCCAGGATCTGGCCATCCGGTGAAAAGGCGACCGTCCAGACTCCGTGGGAATGCCCGCGAAAGGTTCGCACTTCGCGCGCCCCCGCTTTCCAATATTCAAGCAGGTCGACTTTCGGCTGCAGGCTTTCGGCTCGTTCGGTTGCGGGGCCTGTTTGCCACGTCTGAGGATGCGCGGAAGTCACTTGATCGCCCATGGGCTCGTTTTCACTCCTTGGCTGGACCGGTTGGCCGCCCTTCCGCGCAAATTGCAAAACGGTTTTCGGGGCGAGTATAATTCCAACTCTGCCGAGAAGATGGTAAGAGATGCCACACGGTCAAGTCAAGCGATCCGATAACCTGGCTTCGTAAGGAATCCGGATCTTCAGGAGATTCCGCATTTGACGTGGTTCATTCAGCTCTAGCCGCCGAGGTATGCGATGGAAATCCGATTTCAGCCTGCCCTGCTCCAGGAAGTGATCGACTCGTTCATTGAAAAGACCGAGCGAGAAGGCGATCCCACCTACTATAAGGAGTTTCACGAGCTTGCCGACCCGATCTACGAGAAATTTTCACTCGAAGACCGGGAACCGGAGTTCAAGAAACTCTATCAATATCTCTTCGGCATTTGGGGGTTTTCGGATATTATTCGCGACGCGTTCGACGAGTTCCCGGAGTTGAAGAAGAAAATCGGCATTGTCCTGGTCAAAGGCGTGCTGAAGGAAGATCAGGAAGGGGTCGACATCCTGAGAAAATGGGGTTCCGTCGAGCACGAATTGGCCAAGCAGTTTGAGGAGAAGGGCCTTAAGGGCGTCGGCATCAAGCTCATCCCCCGTCGATTCTATGATCCCGCGCTGACCCGCTATTGCCGACACGAATTGACTCACATCTCCGATATGCTGGATCCGGCATTCAATTACGATCCGGACACCAAAGTCGGGCAGAACCCCGGTGAGGAAACGCTGATCCTTCATCGCTACCGGGTTCTGTGGTGTTTGAGCATTGACAGCCGCCTCGAGGCCTCGGGCAAAGAACCGATGCTCGCTAAGGAAGACCGGTATAAAGAATTCCGCTCGTGGTATCGAAAAATTCCGCCGGCTCAGCTCAAGTCGGTGTTCGAAGGCTTGTGGCAGACGCAATTCTTCACCCATTCCGAGTTGGTGGAAATGGCCACCGATACGTTGCGTGTGATGGACCGCGCAGTCGAAGTTGAGGGCGGAGAGGTGCCGGAAACGCAAAACAAGCTCATGCTGATGCCCGGGTTCCCCTGCC
Source organism: Nitrospirota bacterium (assembly GCA_040755395.1). Classification (NCBI taxonomy): domain Bacteria; kingdom Pseudomonadati; phylum Nitrospirota; species Nitrospirota bacterium. The sequence continues at coordinate 110,034 of JBFMAX010000008.1, read as the reverse complement.
CGCTCTGCCGCTTCCCGACGTATTCCTGGGTCGAAGACTTGGAGAATAAAGTGGAGAAGTATGTCTTGGACTATATCCGCGAGAATCATCCGGGTTGGGATACGGAATTCGGCGCCTGCGATCGCTGCGTCGAAGTGTACAAGCTCCGCGCCGATGGGGTAATGGGATAATCACTAGTTGTAGGAAGTCCATCTTATGGCCTCTGAACCGCAGTACGGTCGACGGCAGTTCTTGAAAGATTCCGTGATTTCCGTCGCCAAGGCCGCGCATGAGTTCGTGAAACACAAAGAGGCACCTCGGGAAAAAGCCGAGACTCCTCCGCGAACGGATTGGCTGAGACCGCCGGGAGCCGTGGAGGAGGCCCTCTTTCTCGAACGCTGCACGCGTTGCGGTGACTGCGCCAAAGTCTGTCCCTATGGGAGCATCGGGTTCGACCAACGGGACGGCACGCCCGTCGTCTTCCCCGATCAAGTCCCCTGCTACTTATGCGAGGATTTTCCCTGCATCGCTGCCTGTGCGACGGATGCCTTGTTGCCAGTGGCAAGACGGGAAGAGGTCAGGATGGGGCAGGCTGTGGTGTCGCACCGTGATTGTACTGCGGGACAAGGGTGTCACGCCTGTGTCTCAAAGTGCCCGATGGGCGCGGTGGAAATGGACTTCGAGTCGATGCGTCTTATGGTCACGATCGACCGGTGCGTTGGTTGCGGGATTTGCGAGTCCGTGTGTAAGACCGTCAACGACAGGATTGCTATCAAGGTTTCCCCCGGGCGATGGCTCACAAAGGGCCGTTCTCACGCGGGGTTAGAATAGTCGCTGACTGGTGCTGCGGACCTCGATCAGAAGCCTTTGATAGCGCGAAGGAACATGAAAATCAGTGGTTAGGCGGCGTCATTCATTGGGTGGCCGAGAACATGCTTGACTTCGCTGTGGCCTTTACCTATGATACACGAGCCTATGCCAAAAGTTCGAAATCTTGAACCGAACAGCTCTGGTTCGAACGCCGGCTTCAAGCATCGAACTGAGGAGGGGTATTGATGACGGCAAAGCAATCTCAAGTTAAGCAGTCGGAAGGTTCTACGGCGGTCATTCCCAGAACGGAAGTAGTGAAAGATACTCCCGCAGTCGAACGGGCATTGAACCGCAGCAAGATTTATCTCCTGATCTCCTGGAGCATGTTGTATCCGGAAGACGATGAGTTTCTTGATTACCTCCAGAGCGGGGAATTTGTGGAGGACGGTCGATCCGCATTGGAGAGCCTTCGCTCGGCGCTAGACGGAGTCGGGGGAGAGCGTGCGAAGCAGAAGATTGCGGCACTGTTCAAGCACTTCGACTTGATCGAGAAGTGGGTTGCGTCGGAATGCGTCAACTGGCAACTCGGTGATCTGCAAAGTGAGCATCGTCGAGTGTTCAGTAATGTCATCACTCTAGATTGTCCTCCCTACGAAACCCTGTTCGGCAATGATCACGTGTTTGCGCAGTCTCATGTCATGGGAGATATCGCCGGCTTCTACAAAGCCTTCGGCGTCGAACTCTCGCGGGATATCCATGAACGGCTCGACCATCTGAGCGTCGAGCTGGAGTTTATGCACTTTTTGGCGTACAAGGAGAGTTACTCCCGTTGCCACGACGGAGCGGATAAAACCCAGATAGTCGTCGATGCCCAAAAGAAGTTCGTCAAGAATCATATCGGTCGTTGGGTCCCACTTTTCTGTCGGATGTTGGCCAGGAAGGCCGATTCGGGATTCTTCAAATTGATGGCAGACGTCACGAGCGATTGGATGGACTTCGAAGTGGCCTTTCTTAGCGTGAATCCACAGCCGTATTCTGAAACCGATTACCGTCCTGCGACCTTCAGCGCTCCTGAAGGTCAAACGTACGAGTGTGGCGCACAGGATCAGGGAAATGAGTTGAACATGTTGCTCAACGAGGTTGGTGCCCAGACGTTTTTGGAAAAGGAAGAGAAAAAGGAGGAGAGCGGGCCGGTTGGAACAGCATAAGGCCCACGCATTTTTTGTTTTATCGTTCACAGGGTTGAGCCCGTTCGAGGCGTAATGCGGAGTCGTTTTTTTTTAATCTTTTAAGAGAGGAGGGCATACTCGTATGAGACTGGTGCAGACACGCAACAAGCGTTTGGTGTTTGGCATTCTTCTCTCTGCCCTGGTTGTTGGCGTAATGCTGACGATTGGGCAAGTGCCGCTGGCGGTCAGCCAGCCGGTCACGATCCCAGTGAAGGCCATCAAAGGCCCCATTCCCATGGACGGTGCCAATCCGATCTGGGAAGGTGTGCCGGGTGTCGTCGTGCCCCTGAGTGGGCAGACGATTACCACTCCGATGCACCCGAACATCTCGGTCAAGTCGGTGTTCGTCAAAGCCGTGACCAACGGCAAAGAAATCGGTTTCCGCCTCGATTGGGCCGACCAGACCAAGAACGATACTACGATCGGGCCCCAGGACTTCAGGGATCAAGCGGCGATTCAGTTCCCGGTGAACACGTCCGGCGCACCTCCGTTCCAGTGCATGGGGCAGTCGGGTGGGACCGTGAACATTTGGCGGTGGAATGCGGAGTGGCAAAAGGACTTGGGCAAGGATAGTGCCGGGATTTGGGACGTGGATGATCAGTATCCCGGTATCTTCTGGGATTATTATTTCGAAGAGCCCGCTGGCGGTGTCACCTATCCGGACCGGATCGGTCGGAGCCTCGGCCCCTTTAATCCTGGTATCTGGTCTGGGAATATCTTGTCGGATCCGACGTTGCGCGTGAGCTCCGTGGAAGATCTCAACGCCAACGGGTTCAGCACGCTCACCACGCAGGCGCACCAGGACGTAATCGGTAATGGCGTGTGGGAACCGGCCGGTTCCGTGAAGGGAGGATGCTGCACGGGTCCGACCTGGCGCATCGTCGTCAAGCGGGCCTTGGAGACCAGCGATCCGAACGATGTGCAGTTCAAGCCCGGTATGTCCGTGCCTGTGGCGTTTGCGGTTTGGGACGGCACCAACGTGGAGAGAAACGGCATGAAAGGCATCTCCACGTGGTTCACGCTGAAGCTTCCGTGAGCGGGTCGGGTGTGCGGTTGAGGGCGGTTGAGGGCATTGCCTCGGCGTAAGGCTGGCATTGCCTCGAGTTGGTAGTCTGAGAGAAGCCCCGAGCCGCCCCGTCGAATGATGACGGGAGGCGGTTCGGGGCTTCTCTTTTTTTAGATTTAGGCCTTGGTGAGGGTTCCTTTGCGCTTTCTTCTGAAGGAAGCAAGGATTATTGTGAGACTCGGAAAAGGGGCAGATCCTACAGGGTTGCTTTTGCTAAATTACGGGGTGTATAAAACTTGAGTAACCGCTCTGCGTGCTCCGCTAATTCCTGGATTCTTCTATAGAATTAGTCCGGTAAAGAAGGCCGCTCATGAAGATCTCGTTGTTGTTCCCGCCGACTTGGCATCCGTCTCAACCTTACCTGAGCTTGCCGTCCCTCACAGGATTTCTCTCGCAAGCCGGAATCAGGAACGTTGGGCAGCGCGACTTGGGTATCGAACTGCTCGATGTCATGCTGACACGAACCTATGGCGAAGAGATTTACCAGCATTTGGTGGACAAGGTCAGAGACCTCGAGCGAGAGCGGAGGGGAGAGACCGGTCCGTCGAGTGCGGAGCATTATGCTCGGGTGGTGGAATCCCTCGAGCGATTCCCGTATTTGATCGATCGCATTGATCTGGCCAAGGAGACGTTACGAGGAGAAGAATTTTACGATCTCGATCAGTACCGCGACAGTCTTTTCCTGATCGATAAGTGGCTCGAATTGCTCTCGACGCTCTATTTCCCGACGCGCATCACAGTCGTCGACAACCAGTTTAGCTCCTATTCGATCTATTCCTCGAAGGATCTGCTCAAAGCGATCCGCGACGAAGAGCAGAATCCTTACATTAGCCTGTTCCGTGAGAAGAGCCTGCCGTCGATTCTTGGTGACCAGCCGGACCTAGTCGGAGTGTCCATTACGGCCACGTCTCAAATCGTGCCCGGTCTGACTCTTTGTCGTCTGATCAAGGAGGCCAATCCGGATATTCACCTGACAATCGGAGGCAGCATCTTTACACGCCTCGTCGACAACCTGCGGCGGTGTCCCGGGCTTTTCGATCTCACCGACGACTTCGTGGTGTTCGAAGGTGAAACGGCCCTCCTTGAATTGGTCAATCAGTTGGAGGGGAAGCGGGACTTCAGCAAGGTGCCTAATCTGATTTACCGGCAGAACGGCAAGATCACGGTCAACCAGCCTTTCTATTCAGAAAACATCAACCAGTTGCCGGCTCCCAACTACGACGGGTTCCCTCTCGGCCGCTATCTGTCGCCGGAACCGGTGCTGCCGGTCCAGTTTTCCCGCGGATGCTACTACAAGGATTGTGCGTTCTGCGCACTGACTCTCGATCATCAGAACTTCAGACAGAAGGATCCGGGGAGAACGGTCGACGAATTGGAATGGCTCAAACAGCGATACGGCACCGGCTTTTTCTTCTTCACGGACGAATGCTTTGCGCTGTCGCCCACCAAGCGGCTGTGCCAGCAGATGATCGACCGGAATCTGAACGTCCGGTGGACCTGTGAGATGAGATTCGAAAAGAATCTCACGCGCGATCTCCTCGCACTGATGCGGGACGCCGGTTGCTTGAAAATCGTGTTTGGACTCGAATCCTTCAATCAGCGGGTCATGGATTTCATGAAGAAAGGAATCAAGCAGGAGAGCGTCCGGCGCATTACCGACGACTGCGTGGATTTGGGCATCGCCGTCCACTGCTATATCATTGTCGGGTTCCCGACCGAGCGCGAAGAGGAGGCGCTCGAAACGATGAATTTCATCGTGGAGAACAAAAAACTGCACAGTTCGTTCGGCTTCTCCTGCCAGCCGTGCCTGTTCGATTTGGAGAAGGAAGCGCCGATCATGAGCGATCCGGGCGGTTACGGGATCAGGCGGATCATGCGCCCGGCCGCCGAGGATTTGAGCTTGGGATTCTTCTATGAAGTTCAGGAAGGCATGACGCCAGACCAGGCGGAGCGAGTGTACCAATACGTCTACGAAAAAGTCAGCGAGGTGGTGTGCGAGTTGCCGTTTAACTATTCGATGGCCGACGGGCTGCTCTACATCGCCCGCGCGAAGGCCCAGGCGGACCAGGTTCCTCAGCCGGCTGGTTCTTGAGTCAGGGACGCGGTAATTGACGCTATTTTTCTCGTCCAGCTATAATCAGCTTTCTTCACGACGGGATGATCGGCAAACCGGTTGGGTCTTTTGGTTTTAGTTATGATCGGAGAAACGGCTGTTGAGAAGAGCGGACGGGTTGACGAGCAGGGGCTGCTCTTCGAATACACGATCAAGTTGGCGCTGTTGGCCGGTTTCCTCGAACTGGTGTTGTATCGTTTGGTATCTCGCCTCGGCATGCACTTGAGCAAGGTGTTCGATAAGCACGAGTCGGTTCGCCTTGCTTTCAAAGCCCTTTCCTCGATCGGATTCGCCCTGCTGAACGTGGTGTCGCTCCTCGTGTTTTTCGCCCTCCTGATTCTGTTGCTGAATAAAATCACCGCAAAGCGCTGGGTTGCCGGGATCGACAAGTTCGCTGTCCCGACGGTCGTGTTCGTACTGCTCTTGACGATCGGGTTTCTCATCGTGCCGCCTGCGATGCTCGGTTCGGTGCTGTACAACCTGGTCGCGTTCGCGGTGATCGCACTGTTGATGGTGGAGTACCTTTCTTCACATCAGTCTCCGTCCCAGCGCGCATTCGGCCTCTGTTTCTTCCTCGGGATCTCCGGTTGGTTCTATTACCAGACCTTCTCGACCGGCTTCGGCTTGCTCGGCATTCTGACACCGCCGCCACTCGTTCACGAGGTCAACCGGGCTGGTGAGGCGTTCATGGTGTTGGCCAGCATTCTTGCATTTTGGGCCTATGGGGGCGGCGTGTCGTTCCGTACGAAGAATTACCGGTTGCGTCGGCGCGCGCTGTGGTTCTGGGGCATCGCCTGTACGGTCTTTGCCGCGCTGCTGTTTATGGATTATGCGCTCAGTCTGTACAGGCCCGCGATGGCGGAAAATGTGAGGAGGGCCGGTGAGGGCATCAGTTGGATTTTCCAGATGGGCATGGGTTATACGTTCTATCTGCCTTTCGCTTTCTACGTGGCCGGCCTGCTGTGTTGGTCATACGCTGTCATCAAATTGCTTTCAATGGGCCGTATGGCCGGCTATGGGCTGGGACTCTTATTCATTGCCGGCTACGCGCTGCAGCTTTCGCACTTGACCCTGATGGTGATCTTGGGCCTGATGCTTCTCAATCTGGACAAGCGACGGGCGGTCACGGTGAATGAGAATCCCGCAAGCGAGTCTCGGCTGGTCGCCGCACCACCTTCGCTTGTCGGCGAGCGGACTTAACATTAAAAAGCCTGGTGAATAGCTATGGATGAACAGAAAACGACACCTTCACCGGATCCGGGAGGAGCGGCGGTCGAACAGGCGGAGCAGCCGCTGACGCCCGAGGAAGAAATTGCGGAACTGGAAAAGCTGTTGGCGGCTGAGCCCGACGATTTCCAAGCTCGCTGCCGACTGGGAGAGTTGTATTTCAGCAAGGGTCGGTTGGATGATGCGCTCGCCGAAGTGAAAAAATCCATCGAGATGGCTGAAGGGCTGCGGGCCGAGATGAACCGATCGCTGGCCATGTATTACTCCAATCTCGGAACAATCTACGCCACCAAAGGCATGATGGAAGAAGCCGAAGCGCAATTCAAGCAGGCGCTCGAGATTCATGGCAGCGACGTGCTCGCCCTTTTCAATCTCGGCCGCGTTCACGCCGAAAAACGGCAATACATGGAGGCCAAAAAGTACTTCGAGAAGCTGGTGGAAATCACACCCGAGGATCCGATCGCGTGGTACAACCTGGCGGGAGTCTATGTGGAACTTGATAACCCCCAGGTCTCGGATTACAACACGATGGATATGGCGATGCAGTGCTATCTCCGCGTATTGGAGCTCGACCCGAAGCATCTCGAATCAAGCTTCAAGCTCATGGAGATCGCGCTGAATCACAAGAAAACCGACCTGGCGATCAAGGTCATGGAGAGCGCGGTCGAACACAACCCGGATGAGCCGCTCGCGTATTACAATCTGATCAGCGTCTACGACAAGTGTAAAATGTTCGAACAGGCGGAGCAGGCCAGGCAGCGGTTGAAGGAACGGTTTGCAAAGCGGTCGAAAGACACAGCGGCAACCTGATTCAATCCCCACGAAGGAGAAGCACAATGTTTGGAAGTATCGGATTCACGGAGCTGATTCTGATTCTGTTCATCGTGTTGATCATTTTCGGAGCCGGGAAACTGCCCCAACTCGGCGAGGGACTCGGCAAGGCGATCAAGGGCTTTAAGAAATCCGTTCATGAAGCGGATCAAATCGAAGCCGAAGCTCAAGCTCAGGCCCAGGCTCAGGTTCAGCAGGTTGCCGCTCCACAGTCCCAGCCAGCTCCGCCGCCGGCCCAACCTGCTGCCGCTGCTCCAGTGGCCGAACAGCCTGCGGCGACCCTCACGCCGCCGTCTCATGCGTAGGAAGTTGGGACAACGGCGCCGGGAGGGCGCTCAGGCGAGGGCGTGCAATGGAAACTGACGTTCAACAATTGGCCGTCGGGTGTATCGAAACGTTTGCCGGAAACGGCAAGGCGCGCAGCACCGGTGATGGCAAGAAGGCCGTGAAGGCCGGGATTCCTCTTCCTCATCATGCCGCGTTGGATAGGGAAGAGAAGTGGCTGTACTTTGCCGAATCCGGTTCGGATCGGGTTCGGCGCATCAATTTGCTCGAGGGTACGGTACATAACTATGCCGGGATCGGCGAAACCTGTTACAGCGGTGATTCCGGCCCCTGTGGCGAAGCCGGTCTTTATCTGCCACTCGATGTGGCGTTTGATTCCCGGAACGATCTGTACATCTGCGATTCCGGCAGCAACCGGATTCGAAAAGTCGACCATGAAACCGGAATCATCACAACCGTGGTCGGAACCGGGCAGCATGGATTCAACGGAGACGGTCCGGCCTTGGAGGTCAATCTGACGTGGCCTGCCGCCATCGCGTTCGATGCGGACGATGTGATGTACATCGCGGATACGCAGGCTCACCGTATCCGTCGGTACGATCCCCGGACCGGAATGGTGACGACTGTTGCCGGCACCTGGTCGGCCGAAGATGACGCCCGGGAGCAGCCGCTTGTCGCCAGGAACCTTGTCGTCCTTTCCGGTGATGCGATCGGGATCGATTTTAGCGACGATCATGGTTGGCTGATGCCGGTCTGCTCGGACGGCCTGGACCTCTCGCCTTATCTGGACGACGGGAAGTCGGCCCTGGAAGCGAAGTTGTACGACATCGTCGGAATCGCTGTGGATTATGAAGGGCATCTCTATGTCGTGGATAAGGGCAGCAACCGGGTGCGCAAGATCGACCGATATACGGGCGTCATCTCGACGGTCGCCGGAGTGTGCCGCTACGGGTTCGACGGGGACGGCAAGCCGGCGAACAGATCCATGCTGCACGCGCCAGAAGCGGTGGTGTTCGATCCATGGGGCAATATGTATATTTCCGACACGATGAACCATCGCGTCCGAAGGGTGGATGTCAAGACCGGGATTCTCACCACGGTCGCGGGTAACGGCGACAGTGGCTATGAAGACAAGAACATGGGCGGATGCGGCGCCGCTCGATTCGTGGCGAAAGAAGCGGCGGGCGCGCTCAAGCACGGGGACGGGCTGCCGGCGATTGAGGCCGTCGTCAACTCTCCCGTCGGCTTGGCGCTCGATTCCCAGGGGTACTTGTATATCTGCGAGCGGGGAGAGAATAAGATCCGCCGTACACGGTTGTGGTAGCGGCGAATCTTGTCTCCACACACTCAGTTGTCCATTGACGGTTGCCGAGACTGCGCGATGGCGCGAATGACCCGGTTGTGGACCGCCCATCCTTTCGGGTTGTGTCTGCTGTGCCTCGTCCTGATGAGCGCGTTTGTGCTTGGAGGGCTCGGCATTCCGGTCGTGAGTTCCGAGGGGATGATCATCCGTTCCCATTTGATTGAGGGTGAGATTCCCACCGCCCCGGAAGATCCGGCGTGGAACAAGATTCCGCCGATGACGCTGCCGCTCAGCGGCCAGATCATCACGCGGCCGGTGTGGCCCGAACCGACCGCGAGAGCGTTGGTCGTGCGCTCCGTGCATAACGGAAAAGATATCGCCTTTCTGTTGGAGTGGCAGGACAACACCAAGAACGACCGACTGACGCCGGGCACGTTCCGTGACGGAGTCGCGGTCGGGTTGCCGCTCGGAGACGCCCCGGCCTTTTTCTGCATGGGCCAGTTGGATCATTACATCAACATCTGGCATTGGAAAGCCGATTGGCAGAGCGACATCGATCGTCGAGCCGCCCGGGCTGCGGAGAAGCAAAGCGGCGAAGTGCGACGGTTTGAAGTGATCCCGAGACGGGTTTCTTCGGTGGAAGACTTGATCGGCGGCGGATTCAGCACATTGACGACCAAAGAGAAGCAGGGGCGGGTCCAAGGCAAGGCGACGTGGAAAGACGGCGTATGGCATGTCGTGATCAGGCGCCCTCTTTCGACCGAGGAACAGGAAAACGAAGCCAAACTGATTCCGGGCCGGATGCAAGCCATCGCGTTCGCGGTTTGGAACGGGGAGAACAAGGAGCGGAACGGACAGAAGGCGGTGGCGCCCTGGTTTCAGTTGGCGATTGATCCGGTGAAGCTATAGCTGTCCTTGGATCGGTCCCGGATCGGCAAGGACCGACGAACGGATTGACTGTCACGTTTCAGGAATCGAGCATAAGCATCGGAGTGGACGACTTGGAGGTTGGCGGGACCACCAATCGGTCGGCCGGACAAAAAGCCCTCCTCCCCGGCAGGGCTTTTTTTATGTTCGTCTGCCTGGTGGCGTTTTGGTTCGGCGGCAGCTTCTTTCCGCCGCTGGTCGGGGCCGCGACCGACGGAGAGATGACTGAGGAAGAAGCACTCAAGATCGGCGAAGAATTCGGTATTGTGGTCGGGCCGGTCGATGAGGAGATTCAAAAAGAATTGAAGCTGCAGAGACCGGAAGGGGTGGTGGTCTTCGAAGTGATCGGCGGGACTCCGGCTGATCTTGCCGGCATCAAGGTTCGGGCGGTCATCAAAGAAATCGACAAGGTGGAAGTTCGGACCTTGAAGGATTTCGGCCTTGCCCTCAAACGCGCCATTCCTACCTGTAACTTCACGGTCGGCACCTACGAGCCGGCCGACCCCGATAATCAAGGCGTCGGGGGCATTCTCAATTTTCATTTTGTCGGATGCAAGCGGGATTGAAGCCGGTTAACTGCCGGCGGTCTGAGAGCGCGATATGAGACTGATGAACAAGCTGGCGGTCGGCACGCTGCTGGCGCTTATCGTCGGTGTGAATGCCTTCCATCACGGAAGGGCCGTGGCGCAGAAAGCCGACGGACAGGCTCCCGAGACGCCCAGCGACTGGGTGGCCGAGATCGAGAAGATTTTCATCCGTTCGGAAGATTGTAAGCAGTGCCATGACCGGCATTTCGAAGAATGGAAAGGCATGCGCGAGCAGACGCCCGATCTGAAAACGTTCGGGCGGGTCGATGCGGCGCTGTTGCACGGCACATCTTTTGAGTCGCCGGTGTTCAGAACGGTGCTGGGTGTATGGATGCAGACCAACCCGACGGCCGAGGAGCGCGCCCGGTGTCTGTCTTGTCACGCGCCTGCGGTGACGGTGTTCCCGCAACATGCCGACAAGATCGTCAACCAGATTCTGTCGGGAAAAGTGGAAGTGGAGGGGATCGGATGCGCCTCCTGTCATCTGATCAATTCGATGGAGAAAAACCCAGGCCCCCCGCCGACATTCAAAGTTCAGCCGGGAAAGGTGCTCTACGGACCGTACGCGGATCCGGAGGAGAACTTGGTCCATCCGGCCAGTCAATCCGATCTCTACAGAGGGGCCAATTACTGCGCCGCCTGTCATTTCGACAAGGTCAAAGATGTGACCCGGCGCGATCTTCCCGGGGAGATTCTTCAGGGTACCATCTGCCAGGATTGTCACATGGAACCGTCCACAGGCAGCTCGACCTCCAAGCGTGGCGCCATGACACGGGCCATCGGCCGCCACTGGTTCAGAGGCGTGGTGATTCCCGGCATCCTGCTCAAGAACCGCAACTTGCAGGCCGAATGGATGCCGCGGGTGGACATCGAAGCCACCAAGTCCGCAACGGCCGTGGAAGGAACGGTCCTGGTGAGGGTCGGGAGCCTGCCGCATAGTTTTCCTGACGGAGACCCGGTCCTGAAGCAATTCTTCGTGACGATCACCGTCAAGGATCCGAAAGGATTGGTGCTGGCCGAGGAAGTCAAGAAATTCGGATTGCCCTATGAGCAGATCCTGCGCGGGCCGATTCCCGATCCTTTCGTCAAGGGAGGCACGACCCGGCGGGTGCCGTTTTCATTGACGATCCCAAGCGGTGCGCCGCCGGCCAGCGTGGAAGCGGTGTTGACCTACGCGCTGATTCCCGAGCCTGCGCCCGCGCTGAAGGAACGATACCTCGCGACCTTGGCTAACGATCAAGACCGGGCGGCGGCCGTCAAAGTCATCGAGGAATACACGCAGCCTCGCGTCCTGACGTTCCGGACGAAGTCGCTCTAGGTCGCGTCGCATCCGACAAAAGCTAGAAGAAAGTTCCACGAGCGCTCTACCGAAGAAGGGGGATCACGGTGATTCCGAGCAGGAGTGTAGCGCGACTGGGCGTCGCTGGCGCGGTGTTAGTGGGCGCTATGGTAGCCGGCAACTCGGCCGATCTTAGCGTCGCGCAGGATTCCGTCAAGTCGCAGGCGGTCATCGAGAAGGTGTTCCCCAATTCCAATAAGTGCAAACGCTGCCACGAGCGAGTCTTTGAAGAATGGGAAACGTCGCCCCTCTCGCGGTCCATCCATTCTCCGGCCTTCCGGGCTGCATTGGACGAGTATCTGGCGTTCTCCGGGGGCAAAGACAAAGCGCTGTGCCTCCGTTGTCATGCCCCGCACGTACGGGAGTTTGCGGATTCGGCGCAGATGTTCATCACCCAGGTGCAATCCGGCGATCCGACGATCGACGGAGTCGGCTGCGCCCAATGTCACCTGATCAAACAGGTCGATCGAAGCAGCCTTCCGCCGGTCCCCAAATACGAACCGGGAAAAACGCTCTACGGCCCTTACAAAGATTTCGTCCAAAATCTGGCGCACCAATCCATGGAATTGGATTTGTTCCGCAAGTCCGATCTCTGCCTGAATTGCCACCAAGGGGTTCCTACCGCCGCGAACCTCGGTAAGAGCAACGACTTGTTGGGCAACTGGGATCAGAGCAAGGCGGTCAAATCGGGAAAGGAATGCCAAACCTGCCATATGCCGGAACAGATCGGGGAATCCGCCAACGGCGAGAGCAAGCGTAAGGTCGCGAATCATACCTTTCCGGGCCGGATCGGGAAACTTCGCCAAGAGGCCGCCAAGCTGGATGTGTCGGCGGATGTGAAAGGCGACAAGTCTACTGTCAAGGTGACGGTGCAGAGTCTGGTGCCGCATAATCTGCCGACGACCCATCCCGCCTGGGCGAGCGTCGTACTGGATTTCGTGATCAAGGGCAAGAATCTCAAAACCGTCTTCAGCGAGCAGCGGGTCTATGGGCGGACGTATGCGGATGCCAAAGGCGAGAAGACGGTGTTCGATTTCAAGGCGGTCAAGGTGTTGGAAGACACGGTGCTGAAACCGGAAGAGATCCGGGTGGAGACGTTCACCTTCCCGACGCCCAAGGATACCAAGAGCTTCGACATCGAGGTCGCACTGAACTACGCGCCGGTGACCGGTCCACCCGCGTTCTTGCAGCGAATCGAGGCGGAATCTCCCAAAGGCGCCCAGGACCCGGTCTTCCAACCGATCCCGATCGTCAAGTTGACGCAGAACGTCCCGTTGGTGAAAATCGACTAGGCAAGCGTTCAGTCGGCTATAATCGACGATCCGGGCGATTTCATTTTGAAAATTTGAATCGCCGAGTAGATATTCTTGGCGGGTTGGTTGAGGATCAAGCGGGAATTGGTGATGTGGGTGTCGATCAGTTCATAAGGCCCTCCACTGTAGTAAATCTCACAGTCATCCAGCGTGCAGTTCTTGAACACATGGTTGTCGAGCGAGAGCTTGTGCTGTTTGAAGGTCTGTCCTTCCACGACGATGTAATTCGGCTCGATACCCATCGATTGGCCCCTCCGAAGCGCGGACTATAACAGACTTTCTCTTCGTCTCGCAAACGGACCGACTTTCCCCTTTGTTCTTGATCATTTGCCTCGCTCTGTATAGAATGACGCCGCTTTTTGTACTTCCTTCGACGGAAAATCGATCCCGCCCGAGTCGGCAGTGCATCCTCAGCGGTGAATGCTCCCCGTCGGCGACGCAGATCGGAGCGGGATTCTCATGACCCCATAACCAGGAGGATCGTTCGGTGGACAGCGCATCAGCAGTCGTGATCTTCGCCATCGCCGCAGCGGCGGCCGGAATCGCCTACGGACTCTATTTGACATTCTGGATCTTCAAACTCCACGCGGGCAACGCGGAGATGCAGCGGATCGCGCAGGCTATTCAGGAAGGCGCTGCGGCGTATCTGAACCGGCAATATCGTACGGTCGGCATGGTCGCGGCTGGGTTGTTCATCGTGTTGTGGGCGGCGGGATTCTGGTCAGACAAGTTCGGTTTCCTCACAGCGGTCGGGTTTCTGATTGGCGCGGCTGCGTCGGCGACGGCCGGCTATGTGGGGATGAATATCGCGGTGCGGGCGAACGTGCGGACGGCGCAAGCGGCCCACAATGGCCTGAATTCCGCGTTGACCGTCGCGTTTCGTGGCGGGGCGGTCACGGGGCTGTTGTTGATCGGGTTGGGCCTGCTGGCGGTCACCGGCTTTTACGCGATCGCGTCGGCGATCGCCGGTCAGGAAAAGGCGGTGCACGCGCTGCTGAGCCTGGGTTTCGGAGGAAGTCTCATTTCTGTCTTCGCTCGGGTCGGCGGAGGAATTTACACCAAAGCGGCGGACGTGGGTGCGGACCTCGTCGGAAAAGTTGAGGCGGGCATCCCGGAAGACGATCCTCGCAATCCGGCGGTCATCGCTGACAATGTCGGCGACAACGTGGGCGACTGCGCCGGTATGGCGGCGGATCTCTTCGAGACCTATGCGGTGACGACGGTGGCGGCCATGGTGCTGGCTTTTACGATGTTCAAGGGACAGACGGAGCCGATCCTCTATCCGCTGGCGCTGGGCGCGATGACGATCCTCGCGACGATCATTGGGATCCTGTTCGTCAAAGTCGGGCCCGGCGGCGGCATCATGTCGGCGCTGTACAAGGGACTGTTCGTGGCTGGCGGGATCGCAGCGGTCGCGTTCTACCCGATCACCGTCAAGATGATGGACGGTATGGGCGGCGTGAGCGGCGCAAACTATTATGCGGCCGCGCTGTTGGGGCTCGTCGTCACCCTGGCGATGGTCTTCATTACCGACTATTACACGTCCAAGAGCTTCTCACCGGTTCAGGAGATCGCCAAAGCCAGCGAAACGGGCCATGCGACCAATATCATCGCCGGGCTGGCGGTCGGCATGCAGGCGACGGCCTGGCCGGTCGTCGTGATCGCCGCCGCGATTTTGGCGAGCTATTGGGTCTGCGGCGGGGCGGCGGCCGGCGGGCTTTACGGCGTCGCGGTCGCGGCTGTGTCCATGTTATCGATGGCGGGGATCGTGGTTGCGATCGACGCGTTCGGACCGATCACCGACAATGCGGGCGGCATCGCGGAGATGGCGCATCTCGGCAAGGACTTGCGCAACATTACCGATCCGCTCGACGCGGTGGGCAATACCACCAAGGCGGTGACCAAGGGGTATGCTATCGGGTCGGCCGGTTTGGCGGCGGTGGTGCTCTTCGCGGAGTACGCCCGAGCCGTGGAGGCGGGAAGCCAGTCCAGCGGCTTCGATCTCTCGAACCCATCCGTGTTGGTCGGGTTGTTCCTGGGCGGCATGCTGCCGTTCCTGTTCGGGGCGATGCTCATGAAAGCGGTCGGGCAAGCCGGCGGTCTGGTGGTCGAGGAAGTGCGCCGTCAATTCCGGACCATCAAAGGGATCATGGAAGGGACAGCGAAACCCGAATACGGCACGTGCGTCGACATCGTCACCCAAGCCGCGATCCGCAAGATGATGGTGCCCGGCCTGATCCCCGTGGTGTCCCCGATTCTGGTCGGTGCGATCCTGGGGCCTCAAGCGCTTGGCGGGGTCTTGGTCGGTAGCATCGTCACGGGGCTATTTGTCGCCATTTCCATGACGAGCGGAGGAGGGGCCTGGGATAACGCGAAGAAGTACATCGAAGAACAAGGCAAAAAGGGCAGCGAGACGCACAAGGCTGCGGTAACCGGCGACACAGTCGGCGATCCCTGCAAGGATACGGCTGGGCCGGCGATCAATCCAATGATCAAAGTCATCAACATCGTGGCGCTGTTGATCGTGGCCCTGCTCGTGGGTTGACGAAAACGAGACGAGCATGCCGAGAAGGAGGGATCGGCTTGACGGATTGAACAGCGCTGGAGTATGGTGACTCATCAGATTTGCATCCTGTTCGGAACCGCGTCGGATGCTGTTCCGCGGGAGCGTGGGAGGTGCTCCTATGGAGAAACAAGAGAGGAGACCGGAATCCACCAAAAGGGAACCGCAGGCGAAGGACGAGGTCAAACCGAATCCTAAGGTCGTCGAAGCCGGCAAGAAACTCAAAGAGGACATCGACAAGCTGGTCGATGAGATCGACGACGTGCTCGAAGAAAACGCGGAGGAATTCGTGAAGAACTACGTCCAGAAAGGAGGAGAATAACCCGCTCGCCCCGGAAAAGCTCCCACCATCTCGTTCCGCTGCTCGTCCAGTTTATCCGATCTCGTTCCGGCTGACCGCTCCATTCTTCGAAGTCATTTCCACGTGTCGGGTGTGTCCTCAGAGGGACATCCGGAAGATTGGAACTTTTACCTAAGTTACACCGGCACTCGGTCTTTCGGCCGGTTTGACAAAGTCTCCTGCTCTCTATACTATTCCTGTGCTATTCCCTTTAGTTCTCAGAGGGTTGTGAGCGGGAAACCTGTTCGCTCTCGGAGGTGCGCAATGCGCCAGAAACGGTGGGTGTTCAGGGATGTCTGCCAGACGCAGCGGGCCGCGTTGGCCCGTGCGCTCTCGATCTCTTCTGTGACTGCGTCCGTGCTCCTCGCTCGCGGCGTGGCGACGCCCCATGAAGCCAGCCGTTGGCTCTCGTCCAGCGCGCAGGCGCCTCACGATCCCTTTCTCTTGCCGGACATGGAACGGGCTGTGGACCGGCTGCATCAGGCGGCGGTAAACGGCGAAAAGATCTGCTTTTACGGCGACTACGATGTAGACGGCATCTCGGCCACGAGCCTGTATCTGACCTTTTTTCGATCACTCGGCGGGACAGCGCTGGTGTACATTCCACACCGTCTTCGGGAAGGCTACGGACTCAATGAAGCGGCGCTGCGCCAACTCCAGCAGGCAAGCGTGGGGCTGGTCGTGACATCGGACTGTGGGACCACCTCGCATCGTGAAATTGCAACGGCCCGGGCGTTGGGGCTGGATGTCGTGGTAACCGACCACCATCAAACCGACGGAGCGATGCCACCGGCTCTGGCCGTCCTCAATCCTCACCGGCGTGATTCACGTTACCCCTTCAAAGGACTGTGTTCCGGCGCGCTCGCGTGGAAGGTTGTGCAAGCCTATGAACAAAAATACGGCGGTGATGTGGCGCTCGAGTCCTTGATGGACCTGGTGGCCCTCTCCACCGTGGCGGATGTCGTGCCGTTGCAAGATGAAAATCGCGGGTTCGTCCGGGAAGGGCTGGCTCAGATGACGCGCGGCGCTCGTTGCGGCATCAGAGCGCTTAAGCAGTCGGCCGGCATCGATCGGGACTGTACCGCCGACGCCGTCGCCTTTCGGCTCGCGCCCCGTATCAACGCGGCGGGAAGATTGGCCCATGCGCTTACGAGCGTCCGGTTGTTGACGACGGAGTCCGAGCTTGAAGCGAAGCAACTGGCTGAAGAACTGGAACGGCTCAACCGGGAGCGCCAAGAGATCGAGGAGGGCATGATGGCCGAGGCGTTGGCCTCGGTCGGCGAAGGGGGCGACGCGCCGGCCCTGGTGCTTGCCTCGCCGAACTGGCACCTCGGCGTGGTCGGGATCGTCGCGGCCCGCTTGGTTGAACGCTTCCATCGCCCGGCGATCGTGATCGCGGTGGACAGGCAGGGAATCGGGAAGGGGTCGGCCAGAACGGTGCCGGGCTTCGATCTCTATCAGGCGCTCGCCGCTTGCCGCGATCTGCTGGTGGCATTCGGCGGCCACCCGAACGCGGCCGGGCTGACGGTCAGAGAAACACATCTCCCCGCCTTCCGTGAGAGATTCTGTGAACTGGCGGCCGAGTGGTCGGGAAAGGAGCCGCAGCATCCGACTCTCCATCTGGATGCCGAAGTGCGGTTGAACGAGGTCGATATGCGGTTGGTGCGGGAATTGGGCTCGCTCCATCCCTTCGGTGCGGGAAATCCGGAGCCGACGCTGGCTGTGCGGAATCTGGCGATTCTGGACGCGCGGGTCGTGGGCGAGGGGCATCTCAAGCTGACCGTTCGCCAGGGAACGTCGTTTCCCTTCGACAGTATCGGATTCCGCATGGGCTCGCTGGCCGACCTCGGCCTTTCACAACGACAGCCCGTCGACCTGGCCTTTGTGCCGGAACTCAATCGATGGAACGGGCTGGACCGCATTCAGTTGCGGATCAGGGATGTCAAGGCCAGTCAGACAATGTGAGCGCCACGATGCCGTTTGAGACGATTACCGATATCGAACAGTTGATCGAGCGGCTGAAGGGGTATCACGCCGACGCGGATGTGTCGCTCGTGCGGAAAGCCTACGAGTTCTCCGCGAAAGCGCACGAAGGCCAAACGCGGCGATCCGGCGAGCCGTATCTCCATCACCCTTTGGCCGTGGCCGGGGTGCTGACTTCGCTCAAGACCGACGTGGCCGCCGTGGTCGCCGGTCTGCTCCACGACACGCTCGAAGATACCTTGGCGACTCCCGAAGAGTTGGAACAGGAATTCGGGAAGGAGGTGGTCCATCTCGTCGACGGCGTGACCAAGATAGGGAAGATTTCCTTCCGGAACTACGAGGAAAAACAGGCCGAGAACTTTCGCAAGATGGTGTTGTCGATGGCGGACGACATCCGCGTCGTTCTCATCAAGCTCGCAGACCGACTCCACAACATGCGGACGCTGGAATACTTGAGCGAGCCCAAGCGCCGGCAAATCGCCCAGGAGACGCTGGAGATCTACGCACCGTTGGCCAACCGGCTGGGAATCGGCTGGATCAAGAACGAACTCGAAGACTTGTGTCTCAAGCATCTCAAACCGGACGTATACGAGACGCTCCGGGTGCGGGTGGCCAAACGCGATGAAGATCGCCAGCAATACATCGACGAAGTGATCCGGCTCGTGAAGAAAGCCATGGCGGACGCCGGTCTGCCGGGCGAGGTGTACGGCCGGCCGAAACACCTCTACGGGATCTATCAGAAGATGGAGAAACAATCGATCTCGTTCGAGGAGGTCTACGATTTGACGGCGCTCCGCATCATCACCGACACCAAGATGAACTGTTACGCGCTGTTGGGGGTGATCCACTCGCTCTGGCGCCCCGTTCCGGGCCGATTCAAAGATTATATCGCGATTCCGAAGTCCAATCTGTATCAGTCGCTCCATACGACGGTCGTCGGACCGAAGGGGGAGCATGTGGAATTTCAGATCCGCACCGAGGAGATGCATCGCGTGGCGGAGTACGGGATCGCCGCGCATTGGCGGTACAAGGAACAGGGCCGGATCGACGAGCGCGACAGCAAGGTCTTCAGTTGGTTGCGACAGTTCGTGGAGTGGCATCAGGACCTGCCGGACAATCGGCAGTTCATGGACTCCGTCAAGCTGGACTTGTTCCACGATGTCGTCTATGTCTTCACCCCGAAAGGCATGGTGAAGGAGCTGCCGAAAGGTTCGACGCCGGTCGACTTCGCCTACGCCATTCATACCGAAATCGGAGATCACTGCGTCGGCGCCAAAGTCAACGGCAAAATTGTTCCGCTCAAACACCAGTTGACCAGTGGAGACACCGTCGAGATCCTCACCTCGCCCAGCCAGACACCGCACAAGGATTGGCTCAAGTTTGTCCGCACGTCGCGCGCCAAGACGAAGATCAAGCATTGGCTCAAAGCCGAGGAGCAAAAACGCAGCGTCGAGATCGGCCGGCGGCTGCTCGAGGCGGAATTCCGCCGGCACGGTTTGGCGCCGGCGCAGATGCTCAAATCGGAGCAGTTGTCGGAAGTGGCCCGGCAAGCCGGGTTTGAAACGACGGACGAGCTGGCTGCGGCGGTCGGATACGGGCATCTGGCGACCGCACAGGTGGTGAGCAAGCTGCTCCCGTCCTCCGCGGGGGCCGAGACCATCGCGCAAGCGGAAGGACCGCCGGTGTCGAAGCCGGTCGCCGGGAGAGCCGACGACAAAGGCGTCAAGGTCAAGGGCGCGCGGGATCTGCTCATGCAGCTCTCACGTTGCTGCAACCCGGTTCCCGGGGATCGCATTCTCGGCTACATCACCCGCGGTCGCGGGCTGACGATCCATACGGTGGATTGTCCCAATCTCGAGGCGCTGGATTACGACCGAGATCGGTTGGTGGAAGTGGAATGGGATACGACCGCGACCGGCACGCATGCAGTCAAGGTGTCGGTCATCGCCGTAGACAAGACCGGCGTATTGGCGAATGTCTCGTCGTCGATCGCGGAGTGCCAGGCCAACATCAGCCGGGCCGAAATCACGACGCGCGAAGATCGGAAGGCGGTGCTGGATTTCGTGATCGAGGTCACCGATACGACCCACCTCAGCCGGGTGCTGAAGGCCATCGAGCGGGTGGACGGCGTCATCACCGCCAGGCGTGTCCGAGCATGGCAGGAGCGGTGAGCTGCACCAGCCCGGCCCTTCGCTGAGGATCTCGATCGGAGTCGGTCAGGATAAACCAACCGTGAGCCTTGGACTTCTGCTCATCAAAATCGTTCTCACGACCGCCGGCGTGATCGCGGTCGTCGTCGGGCTCGCCTATCTCGCGCGCAGGCGGGAGAAGACGCTTCCCCCGGCGGTCTTTATCGTCGCCGGCACCACGGCCGTGCTGGCTGACGCAGCATTGGTGTTCACCAGCGGCGTGACGCCTTCGCCTCCACAAACCGTCCTCAACTGGATAGAGGTGGGAGCTTACTGCGGGGCTTCGTTTCTTCTGTTGAAAGCGATCGATCTGTTCGTCATCGGGGATTACCTGATCGGTCGGAAGGGGACCTACATTCCCGATGTCGTGCGAACGCTGATTCTCTTTACGGGGCTGACGGCGGCCACCCTCGTCATTCTCCGGCTGGTGATGAACATCAACGTCATCGCGCTGGTGGCGTTGCCCACGGTCGCCACCGCCGTGGTAGGCGTCGCACTTCGGGACACGTTGGTGCGGTTCTTTTCCGGAATCGCGTTGGGCAAGATGGTGCGGGTGGGCGACTGGATTTCCGTGCTCGACCGAGAGGGGTTGGTGACCGACATCGGATTCGGCCATCTCACGTTGCTGACGCGCGAGCACGATCACGTCGCCATGCCCAACAACGCGGTGATTCAGGCCGGGCTGATCAATTACAGCCGCCCCACGACGGCGCACATCTGCTCGGTGACGGTCGAGGCCGCCTATCGCACGCCTCCGAGCCAGGTGTGCGCCGTGCTGGTCGAAGCCGCCTTGGCGGTGGAAGGGGTCTTGCCCGAGCCCAAACCGGTTGCGCTGGTGTCCTCGTTCAACGATTCCGGCGTGCAATATCGGTTGCGATTTTCGGTCGACGACTATTCCCTGCGCCCCTTGATCGAGAGCCAGGTGCGGACCTATGTGTGGAACGCGTTTCAGCGCAACGGCATCGAGATTCCATTCCCGCAGCGTGTGGTTCATACGCAGGCCGGGGCGGCGCCTGAACAAATGACGCGGCAGTCGGACCAGATCGTCAGCCATCTCGCCGCGGTGGATTTTCTGGCGGTGTTGGCTCCTGAACAAATCGAGGTTCTCGCCAGAGACGCGACGATCCAGAAATTTTTGCCTGGCGAGCGGGTGGTCCGGCAGGGCGAAGCCGGTCAGGAACTCTACATCATTTTAGACGGTACGGCCGAGGTCCGCCTCCAGCAAGATGGTCGAAGCATGACGGTGGCCACGCTCCAGAAGGGCCAGTTTTTCGGAGAAATGTCGTTGCTGACGGGAGAGCCCCGTTCGGCGACGGTTGTGGCGGCGACGCCGCTACGGGTCGTGGTCGTCGGCAAGCAAGGACTCAGTCGGGTGGCGCAAGAGGACGGCCGAGTGATCGACCGGATCGGCGAAGTGGTCGCTCGCCGCCAACTGGCGACTGCCGCCGCCAAGGAGCAACTCGCCCGAGAAGGCGCCACCATCGCGGTGGCGAATCAGACGCGGTCGTTGACCGAGCGCATTCGGCGGTTTCTGTGGGGCGGAACGACAGTCTAGCTTAAGGAAACTGCAGCGTGGCCCCGCGCTGCAGCTTCAAGGCATCGGCCATCCCGCCGGCGATCTCCAGCACGTACATCGCGTCTTCGGTCGGTTGGTACTGGGGACAGGAGTCGTCGGTGCGCGTGCAGATCGGCACGTTTCGCTCGATGTGAACGATACGTTTCTTGCCGTCCAGCCAAATGATGTCCAGCGGGACCTTGGTGTTCTTCATCCAGAAGGTCCACGGCTTGGGCTCGGAGAACGCAAACAGCATGCCACGGTCTTGAGCCAGGCTGTTTCGGAACATGAGCCCGCGCGCCCGCTTCTCGGTCGTATCGGCGAGCTCCGCATAGATGATCGCGCCGCCCGGCGTTTTCACGGGAATGAGACCTTCTTGCGCGGAAGCCGGAGAAAGAACAGCCCATGCGGCGGCGCCGACACTCATCAGCAAAGAGAATATGGCGTGGTTCAACCAGGGGACGGCCCGGCGGTGACGGGTAGGTGAACAGGAATGACGAAGACGCATGTGCGCATCCTAGTCGGCGCGTCTTTTGACTGTCAAGTTGAAGACCGTCGTACGCTGTCTTGCAATCCCATCGGCTCCTATGCCATTCTGTCCGGCGCGACGCCCGCGCAGGAGAAGGGAGGGGCGGAATGAAGGAAAAACGCAGGGTCCTCTATAAGAAAGGCGTGTTTGTCTGTCCGAAGTGCAACCAATCCTATGTCCAGGAGAAGTGGCTTGAGGAGTGGCGGATTCGTTGCCACAAGTGCGATTATCGCGGCTCATTGACCGAGATTTCCGTCGAGGAACACATGGATGAAGAGACCGTCCGGTATTAGCCGCATACGAGGCCGACGCGGCCAGCTTGGCTGTTGGCCGCCAATGTGCATTCGTCTCTCCCGAGTCCCGCCGTCATCTTTCCTGTCTCCCGTTCTTGTCGAAGTGATCGCAGTCGCTGTGGAGGATCCCGCATGCGTCAAACAATCGGTTTAGTGGTTTTGGCGACAACCCTTGCCGCGCTTGGCGGTCGTGTCGAGGCGGTTGAGAAGGCAACGCCCTCGGTCAAGGTACTGGTCGCATATCATTCCATGACCGGAAACACCGAGAAAATGGCCGAAGCGGTCAGCGAGGGAGCGAAGAGCGTTCCGGGAACGCTTGTCGTGCTGAAGCGCGTAGGACTGGTCACGGCCGATGATCTCTTTTCCTCCGATGCTGTCGTCGTCGGCTCGCCCGTCTATTGGTCGAATATGGCCGGAGAGGTGAAGACCTTCTTCGATAATTGGCAGTTGAAGTTCGGCGTCTTTCCGGAGTTCAAGATGCGCAACAAAGTCGGGGCGGCCTTTGCGACCGGCGGGCAGATTGCATCGGGCAAGGAAGTCACCATGCTGACCATTTTGGCCGCTATGCTGGGCAATCAGATGATCGTGGTCAGCGGGGGCGGGGCGTTCGGCGCCTCAGCGACGACTGAAGGAGAGAGTCCGGGCATCGATCAAAACGAACTGGCTGCCGCAAAAGCCCTCGGTCGACGCGTCGCAGAAATCACAGCGGTGATGAAGCGAGGAATGGCGCGATAACCGTTTGCGTTTTGTGTTCCCTGCTTCTTCTCACCGTGCGGAAACGACGACTCTCCCACTGTTTGCAAGCCGAAGTCGAGGACCGGCACAGACCACGAACAAGATGCATCTCTCGAGAATCTGCAAGGCACCCTGGCAGGCTAGGAGGTAGGCGTTGCTGAATTGCGGCAGGGAGCGACGAGATGGCTCGTCGCCAGCGAAACGAATTCGTGGATATTCTTGGCGCAACGACCGCAGCAGCCGTTTTTCTTAAGTCCAAAGGTCTCGATCAACTGGCAGGGCGTGACTGCGCCCGCTCGTCCGGCCGCCCGCACATCCGATTCGGTGAGGCCTTTGCAGAGGCAGACATACATACGTGAGCCTCGTAATAGCTGGATATCTATAAAACAACGATTATGATAACCGTTATCAACTGGTTTCATTCTACAAGCTCTTTTCTTTTCCGTCAAGGGTAAATTTGCGCGCTCATCCGTCAGAACCCAAGGCGAAGGATCCTGTAGACACTGGCAGTGTTGTGCTGCTGTAAGCTGTTGAAACTATAGGGCTGTTCGGTCAAGTTGCTCGACGATGTCCTTAATCGTCTCGAATCCCGACTGCCAAAATGCCTCGGACGTCATGTCTACACCCACCTCCGAAAGGATTTCCTGCGGGCTCTGTGACCCTCCCGCCGCTAAGAGGGCCAGATAGCGAGGGATGAAGGCGGAGCCTTGCTTCTTGTACATCCGATAGAGCGCCAGCACCAATAAATTACCGAAGCTGTACGCGTAGCAATAAAAGGGACTGGCGAAAAGATGCGGAATGGTCAACCATTCCCAGCGAAACTCGTCGGGGACGCGCACGGCCCTGCCGAACTGCCGTCGCAAGCTCTCGAGGTAGGAAGCGGCCAAGTCTTGGACGGTTGCGCCGTTGGCGATCATCTCATGGGCGATCTGCTCGAACAGGACAAAGTACGCCTGCCGAAGAACGGTGGCATACAGGTCGTCGATCTGAGACAGCAACAGGCTTTGCCGAACAGCCTTGTTTCGCTCTTGAGAAATCAGCGCGTCCGACAGGATTCGCTCGCCGAACACCGAGGCGGTTTCCGCGAGCGGTAAGGTGGCGTGGAACGTAAACACGGAGTGATGGGAGGCCATCATGCCGTGGACCGCATGCCCCAATTCGTGGGCCATGGTGGCAATGTCGCGGGCTTCCCCGGTAAAGTTCAGCAGCACGTAGGGAGTGAGCCCAGGCACCACGCTATAGCAGTATGCTCCGCTCAGCTTACCCGGTCTGGTCTTCGCGTCGATGTGACGGTCGCGAAACACGCGTTCGGCGAGGTCGGCCAACTTCGGCGAGAACGTGCGATACGCATCCAGCACCATCCGGACGGCGTCGGGATAGCGAAACCGCTTCTGTTCCACCCGGTGCGGCGCGTAAATGTGGTAACGGGTCATCGGTTTGATCTTGCAGATGCGGGCTTTCAGTCGGAAATATTCCTGGAAGACGTCGGCATTCTTGGCGCAGACCGACAGCAGGGCGGAGACGGCGGCGTCCGGCACATCGTTCCCCAGATTGCGGCTGGCAATCGGCGTGGCAAACTTGCGAAGCCGGAGATTTTCGGTCTTCCAGTCGTTCACCAGGGTCTTATACATCTCGCCGATCAGGTCGTGATTGGCCGCAAAGACACGGTAGAGCTCGCGATACGCAGCCTCCCTCAGGCGGGGCAGGGGGCTCCGTACATAGGCCATCAACTCTTCACGGTTGAGCGTCTTGTGTCTGCCCTTGACGGTCAAGGTAAAGGTGAATCCGTTGGTCACCACCTCGTAGAGGGTATTCAACGCGCTCCGGCCGGTGATGTTTTTCAGGTTGATAATTTTCTCCTCCGGCTCCGACAGCGTGTGCGGTGTGAAACGTCTGATGGTTTGGAGGTAATAGCGGTAGTCTCCGGAGCCGGCGAGCAACCGGGCGGCGTTCGTTTCATCCACGTCCTGCCACCAGAGCTCGAAGAAGAGCAAGCGATTCTGGAACGCCGCCAACCGTTCTTCCACCTTGGTCTTGAACGACCGGGCCGGCAGGTTCTTCGTGTCCTCGGAAAACCAGAGGTAGGCATAGGCGCCCAGCTTCGATGAGCCTGTAGCAATCTCCTCGTCGAGACGGAGCAATTCAAGGAAGGCTTCGTTCGACATGGCAGGATTCAGCCGATCCCGCCAGGACTCAAAAGCGGTCACCTTTCGGTCCAGCTCGGCGATGAGCCGGTCGAAATCCCGAAGCGGGTCCCTGACAAGGTGCGACAAGTTCCACCGATCCGGGATCTGTTCCAGGGCCGGGTGTTCGGCCTTGGTTGAAGTCGGCTTGCGCGCAGCGACAAGAGGCATGATGGATTTCCTCAACGATGGTTGAAAGTTGCGAAACGTATCATAGCCGAAGCGGCGGCCGGAAATCTCGGCTTCGATCAGCGGGTGAACGCCGGGGGCCGCCTCGCCGTAAGCCGCATTGACAGAGTCGGCGGCGATGTTAGAATCACCGGCCGGGATGCGGGTTCTTCCGTGACGGAGCAGGAAATCAACCGCGCCGTCCAATACGTGACGGCCAGCACATCGTACGCGCGGGAAACCGTGGCGGAGGTCATCCGCACAGGTCTAGACGAACTGTCCGCGCTGGCGACGCAGACCTCGCGACAATTCGAGCGTGAAGCCTTGTTAGAATATGTCTGCCAATGGACGATCAAACGGACGGGACAGCCCGAGCCGTTGGTGCGCGAAATCCTGAGCTGCGCCGGTCGGTGGCTGGATGAGTTGTACGACACGATTGCCGCGGAGCATCCAGAATGGCTGGGAACTCAAGACAACTGAGCGCTGGAGCGCTCCTCGATGACCGGCGGCAGGACTTCTGGGAACAACGCGATGCGTCGTGTTCGATGGAGGCGGAGCCGGAGTCGTCCGCTGCACCGCTCTGACGTCGCCTGGCGGCCCGGCCGGACGTTTCGTGCTGTGCGGGCCGGTCGGCTTCCTAAAGAGATCGAGGCCCGCTGGACGTCCTTGCACCGATTGTGCGCCGATCGCGCCAGCCGGGCCCGGCTGGCGCGATTGATCGATCGGCTGGCGAGCGCGGACCGGGGGGTTCAGGAATCGGCCCTGGCGGAATTGGAATTGGCCACGCTGCTGATCCGCGCCAATGCCTCGGTGTCATTCCTGCCGGAGTCTCAGGCCAGAACCGCCGATCTGGAGTGTGTGGTGGGGCAGGAACGGCTGTTTGTCGAGGTGACGGCCATGGTGGGTCAGGCGTTCCGGCGCCGGCCGCCCCTGCCGCCCGCGCGTCAGGATCACGAGACGGCCGAAGGACATGAAAGGGGTACGGATGGGAAAAGGCTGATCGACCGCGTCCTGGCCAGAGTGGCGCAGAAGGCCAAGCAGCTGGCCGATTACCGTGCACCGGTGCTCCTGGCTGTGTCGGTCCCCCGCGGCGACTCGGAACTGCGGAGAGGGCGCGGACATGAGGTCGAGGAAGTCGATCTCAAGCTGCTGGCCGGGGCCGTGACCCTCCTCCTGTCGAAGCTGCCTCATCTCAGCGCCGTACTGCTGTCGTTGTGGGAGGTGGAGCCGATAGTGTCGCAGTCCGGCGTCCGATTGGCCAATGTCCTGATGGTGGAGCGTTCGCGCCAGCAGTCAGCCTATCCGAGGGTGCGCGCGCTGATTCTCAATCCGTGGGCGGGGTTTCCGGTGAGCGAGGTGCAGCGCGAAACCCTGACGCGGTTGCTGTAAGTTCAGCGGGTGGGCGGTGGTCAGCCTAGACTTTCCTTCAGCAGGGTCAGATTCTTGGTGACCATGGCATCACCGTTCTTGGTGGAGACCTCGATCCCTTGATTGCAGACCCTGCGGCAGTCCTCGATGCGTCCCAGCTTCGCGAGCGACTGGGCCAGCGCGTAATAGGCGGCGGAGTATGTCGGCTTCACCTCGAGGCAACTCTCCAGCGCCTTGGCGGCTTCGTCCCAGTTCTGATCCTCCATGTAGGCCTTTCCCAACCCGAACCATGCGACCTCGTCGTTCGGGTCGATCGCCAGCACTTTCTTGAGCGGCTCAATGCGCGGATTGGCCACGGATTGTTTCCTCCTTCACCGGCGTATAAAGAGGCGGAAGTGACCGTACCACGCCCCGATACTCGTTGTCTATCGCATTTCCGGCGTGTTACGATCAACGGCTGCGACGCGCGGGGGGAAAAGGGCGTTCTTGACGCCTTGCGCGTCACGGATCTCGCGTCACGCTTTTTATGGGACGTACCGGGTTCGTCTATCATCCGGCTTATCTCAACCACGACATGGGACCGGGACATCCGGAAAGTCCGGAACGTCTTCGGGCCATCGTGAACCGGCTCGAGTCCACCGGCACGCTGAAGAAACTGGTTCGCATCGAACCGATGAGCGCCGCCGATGAATGGATCATGCAGATCCACACGAGCGACTACATGTCAGGTTTGAAATCACGGGCGCCGTCGAGCGGTCGTGCTTCTCTGGACCCGGACACCTCGATGTCGCCGGGCTCGCTGGCCGCCGCCTATCTGGCGGCCGGGGGGGCGCTGACCGCGGCGGACGCGATCATGGCGGGGCAGGTGGACCATGCCTTTTGCGCCCTCAGGCCGCCGGGGCACCATGCGGAAAGCAATCGGGCGATGGGGTTCTGTCTGTTCAACAACGTGGCAATCGCCGCCCGCTACCTGCAGCGCAAACACGGAATCGGCCGCGTGCTGATCGTCGATTGGGATGTGCATCACGGCAACGGGACGCAGCACAGTTTTTACGACGATCCGTCGGTGCTCTTCTTCAGCACCCACCAGTATCCCCACTATCCGGGCACCGGCCGCGCGACGGAGCGGGGGAAAGGGCCGGGCGAAGGCCTGACCATCAACGTTCCCATGGCGGCGGGAGAAGGCGATCAAGAATATCTCGACGTGTTTCAGCGGGTGCTGGTCCCCGCGGCGGACGCGTTCAAGCCGGCCTTCGTCGTCATCTCGGCCGGGTTTGACGCGCATAAGGACGATCCACTGGCCGGCATGGGCTTGACCGAGGAGGGCTATGCCGAATTGACCAGGATCGTCGCTGCGATCGCGCGACGTCACAGCCGCAATCGGGTTCTCTCCTGCCTTGAAGGCGGGTACAACCTTGCCGCGCTTTCCGCTTCAGTCGAACGTCATTTGCTCGCCCTCTTGGACGCATGAAGAAAGCCAAAACGATCGCCCTGACCGTGGTCGGAGTCGCTGCGCTGGTCTATGTCTACTACACCGAAGTGAAGCCGGTGGTGATCTTCGGGCTTCGATCGGATTACGCGCGGGCGATCCCTTACCAGAAAGTTCCCGAAGGCCTCGACAGCTTGCGGGCGGAATCCTGCGGGACATGCCACCGCGAGATCTATGAGGAATGGAAATCGAGCATTCACGCCTATGCCTATCGCGACCCGTTCTTTCAGGCCTACTGGAAAAAAGATCGCAACATCTGGGTCTGCCTGAACTGCCACACTCCGTTGGAGAATCAGCAGCCGACGCTGCTCAAAGACATCCCGCGCGGGCGGGTGGAGAAGGCGGTCCAGGAGCCGAACACTCGATACGACCCCGAGTATCAACTGGAAGCCGTCACGTGCGCCGCCTGTCATGTCCGGGACGGCGTCATCCTGGGTCCGTTCGACGATTCTGTCGCGCCGCATCCGACGCAGTTTGATCCGAACTTTCGCACCGCGCAGGTCTGCTATCGTTGCCACAACGTCGTGTCGGGACCGGTGCAATTTTATCGTGTCGGTCCCTGCGGGACCTATGCGGAGTACGAGGGAAAGTATTTCATGCAGGAACGGGGATACATCTGTCAAAGTTGTCACATGCCGGAGGTAGACCGGCCGGTGGCGGACGGAGGGCCGATCCGGCGCGGGCGTCGGCATCTCTGGCGTGGGGGGCACGATCCGGACATGATCAAGCGCGCGGTGGCGATTCAGGTCAAGGCTGACCCGCCCGCGCCCAGGCCAGGTGATCGCGTCCGGTTTACGTTGACGTTGATCAACGCCGGAGCCGGCCATAAGATTCCCACCGGCGATCCGGACCGTCACTTCACCGTCGAATTCCTGGTCGAAAACGGCGCTCGGCAGGTGTTGGACCGGCGGGTTGATACGATGGGCCGGTGGATTCTGTGGCAACCGGCGATCGTGGAGGTGTACGACAATCGTCTTCTCCCTCTGGCCGGTCGGGACTACACCTATGAGTATCGCGTGCCGGCTGGGTCCGAGCGGCTGACGGTGAAGACCCGTGTGCGGTACCATATTCTGACGGACGGGCAACACGAGATGTTGCGGGAGAAATACGGGTTGACGGCGGACGATCCCTATGTCTTCACCATCTATGAGCGAGACTTCCCGCTTTCCCACGAGTTGACGGCGGCATTGCGCCGAGAAAGCCGTCAGCCGTCAGTTGTCAGCAGCCAGTCAGAGAGTTGTTTGCTGAAAACTGATGGCTGATCGCGGAGACTGAAGAAGAGGAGCACCATGGTTCATCCCTGGTTGATCGATACGAAAACGCTACACCAGAACCTGGGCCGTCCCGGGCTCGCCATCATCGACGTACGGGGCCGGGCGGCCTATGAGTTCGGCGGCCACATCCCGGGTGCGGTGCATTCCACCTGGCACGAGTACAGCGATCCCAACGCGGTGGCCAAGGGGTTGCTGGACCCCGATCTGTCCCGGATCGAACAGAGGCTCCGCGCATTGGGCATCGACAACGACAGCGACGTGGTGATCTATTCGAATCCCTTCGACAACTGGGGGGACGAAGGCCGGATGTTCTGGATGCTGCAGTATCTCGGCCATAAGAACCTCAAAATCCTGGACGGAGGATGGGTGAAGTGGACCGAGGAACGGCGGCCGTACGAGCATGGACGGGTCCAGCCGCAGCCCGGCTCGTTCAAAGCGCAACCGGTCCCGGAGCTCATCATCATGAAGGACGAATTGAAACAGATCGTCCGCCGACCCCATCCGGAGACCATGATCGTCGATGCCCGCAGCCTGGAAGAGTATCTAGGCAAGGAAGTGTCCGGGATTCCTCGGCCCGGCCATATCCCATCGGCCGTCCACGTGCCCTGGAACGGATTCCTCAATCCGGACGCCACCGTCAAGGATCTGGCCAAGATCAGGGAATCGCTTGAAGAAAAGGGCTTGCAAGAAAGTCATCAGATTGTCTGCTACTGCACGGGCGGCGTCCGGTCGGCGTGGCTCTACTTTATCCTCAAAGTGGCGGGCTATCCCAAGGTGCGCAACTATCCCGGGTCGTGGTGGGAGTGGAGCCGGGATTTCGCCTGTCCCGTCGAGAAAGATTTCAAAATGCTACAGAAAATTCTCGGATACGATGAAGCCAGTAAGCCTTCTTGACACTGCGGAAAGGCGTGTGTATGGTGAATCGAGCGTGGGCAGTCTGCCCGAATGGAGCGGGTTCACGTTCGGGCGAAGTATCGCACACATCCATCGAGGAGGTCGATTATGCGCAGCACAATTCTCCGTGGAGCAATGATCGGCGGTGTGATGACGGCTTTCATCGCCGTTCCGTTGACGGGTGGGCAGGCGTTGGCGGGTAACAAGCACGTGTCCGAAGCGATCGAACATGCCAAGGAGGCGGTGTCGCACGGGAAACAGGGTCATGCGGACGCGCTCGTCAAGCACGCGGAAGGCGCGTTGAAGCATGCGGAGGCCGCGCAGAAAGAAGTGAAAAGCCCTCATCTTGCCGAGGGAGTCAAAGGGTTGAAGGATGCGGTGGAGCACGGTAAGGCCGGCCATGCCGACAAAGCCACCGAGGCAGCGGAAAGCGCGGTCATGCATCTGTCCGAAGTGAAATAGCCATACCAGGCCAGCGGCAAGAGGCGAGGGGCTCGAGGTCCTACACAATCCTTCGCCTCTTGCTATTTTCTTTCCCTTGCCGCGAGCCGCTGGCCTCGTGCCTCTTGCCTATGAAGGTCGGCTTTTGCCAGTTCAATCCGGAGTTCGGTGAGGTCAAGCGCAATCTCGATCATATGGTCGAGCGTCTGAGCAAGGTCGAGTGCGACCTCATGGTGCTGCCTGAACTTTTCACGTCGGGTTATCAGTTTGTGTCACGGGAAGAAGTCGAGCGGCTGTCCGAGCCGGTTCCTGACGGGGAAACCACCGGACGGCTCATCGAAGCGGCCAGGAGCCGTGGCATGTACGTGGTGGCGGGTGTGGCGGAACGGGGCGAGCGCGGGTGTTACAATTCAGCGGTGTTGGTCGGACCCTCGGGCTTCATCGGATGCTATCGGAAAACCCATCTGTTCTTCGAAGAAACCTTGTTCTTCCTCCCCGGCGATACGGGTTTTCAGGTGTGGGATATCGGGCAGGCGAAGATCGGTGTGCTCATCTGCTTTGACTGGTTTTACCCGGAGTCGGCCAGGACGCTGGCGCTGAAAGGGGCCGACATTCTCTGCCATCCATCCAACTTGGTGTTGCCCCATTGTCCGGACGCCATGGTGACGCGCTGCCTGGAGAACCGGGTGTTCAGCGTCACGGCCAACCGCATCGGCAGCGAGGAGCGCGGAGGCAAAGACCGTCTGACCTTTATCGGTAGCAGCGAAATTGTCGCGCCCAGCGGCCGCATCCTGCATCGGGCTCCACGCGATCGGGAAGAAGTGACCGTGCTGGAGATCGATCCCGCCGAAGCCCGGAACAAATCCCTCAACCCGTACAACGATCTGTTGCAAGGTCGCCGCCCGCAACTGTACGCAAGTTGATTGCGCGGACAATTCTGCAGATCCGATCACGCGAATGGAAAGGCAGACGATACAAATGGCTCCGATGATGGCCCCGCTCGGCAAGGGCATCTTCCTGGTCGCCTCGCCGGCGCTGCGCGATCCCAATTTCCGGCAAACCGTGGTCCTGCTCTGCGAGCACGGACCGGAGGGGGCGCTGGGAGTGGTGGTGAACCGGCCGACCGCCATGCACATCGCGGAAGCCTTGCCGCAGGTGCCTGTCCTCGAAGGGCAGAAGCACGTGCTGTTCGCCGGCGGTCCGGTGCAAACCAATCAGATCATGCTGCTCTACCGGCTGGATCAGATGCCTGAGAATTCTCACCACATATTCGACGGCGTCTGTTTGGGCGGAGATCTGTCGGTGTTGGAGCGCATCCTCACGAGTTCGAGGGGCAACGAAGCCTTCCGCGCCTATCTCGGCTATTCCGGGTGGGGGCCCGGCCAACTGGAACGGGAGATGGAGACCGGTTCCTGGATCACTCTGCCGGCCGACCACGCGATCGTCTTTGAGAAAGATCCGGCGAGGATTTGGCCGGACATCCTCGCCTCGCTCGGCGAGCCGTTCCGGCGCTACGCCGACATGCCGCCCGATCCCAGCCTGAACTGACCGGACCCGGCGCATGGCACGCTCGCCCGCCGGGCTGCTACCGTATCCGCGGTCGGCGCGTTGGTTCACGCCGCAGGTGAGCCGTGGTCCGAAACCTCATGCTGGTTATCGCGGCGCTGAGCGTGTCCGGGTGCGGGGTCATCTACACCGTTGTGAACTCGGAATCCCGACTCGACCGCCTGTCCGTCCCCATGACCAAGAACCAAGTGTTGGCGGAGATCGGCAAGCCCGATCGAGTCCTCCGTGACGACGGGCGGGTGTTGATCTGGGAGTATTCTCTGACCGCCCGCAGGCAGTGGGTGTATGAACTTGCGCTCTGTCCCGTCTCCGTCTGGGTCGGCGGCTGTCTGTTTTATCCGTTCACCAATACCGCATTGGAACGCTACCGGGAATATCCCTTCCACGTCGTACTGGTGAACGAACAGCTTTGCGCCTGGGGTTCGCCGCTCGCCATTCTCCAAAAGCGAAAAGTCTGCACGAGTCCTGCCGCCTTGCCGGGCTCCACGCCCGGCTCGGAGCCGGTCGTCACCGGCGTCGGACCCATCGACGGCGAGAGCATCGATCGCTATCGCACCATGGCCGTCTTGACGTTCGAAGACGCCCCCGGCGTGACGGGCAGCGGCTCGCGCGTCGCCGGGATCGTGACGACGTTGCTTCTGGATTTGGACCTGAGCCTCGTCGAACGCACCAGATTGGAACAGGTTCTCAACGAACAGGTGACGCTGCTCACCTACGGGAATGACACCGATGCGTTGAAGATCGGCAGATTGGTCGGGGCGAACGCAATCGTGATCGGCGAGGTGCAACAGTGGGAGACCGACCGACAGCAGGGCACCAGCCGCGTGTCTTTGTCTTTGCGGATGATCGACGTGGAGACGGGGCGGCTGTTGTTCAACGGGGAAGGGCATGGGTTCGATGCGACGGGCGATGAACCCGAAAATATGGCGCGGAAAATCGCCCACCGCATTCTGGCCCGTTTCGGGGTCAAGACGGGCTTGCTCGGCAGCGGACGAATCGGTGTGAACTGGGAACTGCGCGAATCGGCCGGATCGCGGTATTACCTGGTGCGAGAGATCAAGAGCGGCTCTCCGGCCGAGCAATCGGGACTCAAGGTCGGAGATGCGGTCCTGTCGTGCAACGGCTCGCCGATCGCCGCCGTCAAACACGAGCGCGAGGCCAAACGGTTGTGCCGAGTCGAGGTCGGCCAGACGCTCGCGCTCGAAGTCAGACGCGGCAACGAATACCTGCTGATCGAAGCGACGGCGGAAAGGCGGGCTGGACTGTAGGTCGTACCTGCCGCCTCACGCTCTTTCAAAAAGAACCTGGGCAAGGAATCGCCCGGTGTGTGAGCCGGCCGCCTGCGCGACCTGTTCCGGCCTCCCCTCCGCGACGATCTGACCGCCCTGCGCGCCTCCCTCCGGTCCCAGGTCGATGATCCAATCGGCCGTCTTGACCACGTCGAGATTGTGCTCGACCACGACGACCGTGTTGCCGGCGTCGACCAATTTATGGAGGACGGCGAGAAGTTTCTTGATGTCCTCGAAATGCAAGCCCGTGGTCGGCTCGTCCATGATATAGAGCAGATCGCGGGCCGAGGGGTTTTTCAATTCGGCGGCGATCTTCAGGCGCTGCGCTTCGCCGCCGGACAGGGTCGTGGCCGGTTGGCCCAGTCGCAGATAACCCAATCCGATCGACGAGAGCAGGTAGAGTTTTTCGGTCAACTTGGGCGAGCCGGAGAAGAACGACTGCGCTTCGTTCACGGTCATGCCCAGCACGTCGTGGATGGTTTTCCCGCGGAGGCGGACGCTCAACACCTCCGGCTTGAACCGCCGGCCGTTGCACTCCTCGCAGGTCGCGTAGATGTCCTCGAAAAAATACATCTCGAGCTTCTCGTAGCCGTTGCCTTCGCACCGGTCGCAACGGCCGCCGGACGTATTGAAGGAAAAATGCGCGGAGGTGAGCCCCAGGCGACGAGCTTCCGGCGTGGCCGCGAAGAGGGTGCGGATGTCGTCGAAGGCTTTCAGGTAGGTGACGGGGTTGGAGCGCGGGGTGCGGCCGATCGGTTGCTGGTCGATCATCCGGACGCCCTTGAGGTGTTCCAGCCCCTTGATCGCGCGGAACCGGCCCATCGGCAGCGACTCCACGCGGAACGCGCGGGCCACCGCACGGTAGAGCGTCTCTTCCACCAAGGTGCTTTTGCCCGATCCCGAGACGCCGGTGACGCAGACCAGCATCCGCAATGGAATCCTGACCAGGAGGTCCTTCAAGTTATGCTCGCTGGCGCCGGCGAGCACCAGAGCCTTTCCGTTCCCGGATCGGCGCGTGCGCGGGACCGGAATGGATTCCTCGCTCCGCAGGTACCGCGCCGTAAGCGAGCGGCGGTCCTGCAGAAACGCCTCCCGCGGAGCGGCGCACACGACCTCGCCGCCCTTCTCGCCGGACCAGGGACCAAGCTCGACGACGTGGTCGGCGGCGAGGATCATCTGGCGGTCGTGCTCGACGACCACGACGGTATTGCCGTGGGCGGCTAGGTCGCGCAGGATGCCGGCCAGCGTGGCCGTGTCGCGGGCATGCAGGCCGATCGTCGGCTCATCCAGCACGTACAGGGTGCCGACCAGACGGGAGCCGAGTTGGTTCGCCAGCGTGATCCGCTGCGCTTCGCCGCCCGACAGCGTCTTCGTCTGGCGGGACAAGGTCAGGTAGCCGAGCCCGACGCGCAAGAGGAAACCGAGTTTGTCCCTGATCTGGCGCAGGATGTCGTGTGCCACGCGGGTTTCAAAGTCCGAGAGCGTCAATGCGCCGAACCAGGCGGCCGCGTCTTGAACCGTCATCTCGGCAATCTCATGGATGTGCAGTCCGGCCACTTTGACGTACAGGGCCTCGGGTTTCAGCCTGGTTCCTCGACACGCCCGGCACGGGAAGGGACTGCGGTAGCGGCTCAGGAACACCCGGACGTGCAGCTTGTAGCGCTTCGTTTCCAGATACTCGAAGAACTGCCGAATGCCTTCCAGCTTCTCATCACCCTCCCACAGGAGCCTGCGCACCTCGGCCGGGAGCTTGTGATAGGGCGTCGTCAGGTTCACGCCGCGCCGCTTCAGGGCCAGCAGCATCTGTTTCTGCCACCAGTCCGCACCGGGTTTCGTCCAGGGTTCGATGGCGCCCTCGGCCAGCGAACGCGTCCGATCGGGAACGACGAGGTCTTCGTCGTAGCGAAGGATGTTCCCGAAACCCTTGCACTCCGGACAGGCGCCCAAGGGATGGTTGAACGAAAAGAGGACCGGCCTGAGGGGCTCGAACGTGCGGCCGCAACGCTGGCAACGGAAATGCGTGCTGTAGGTCTGCGAACCCTGCCCGATCACGTCCACGCGACAGAGCCCGTCGCCTTCCTGAAACGCCGTCTCGATCGCTTCGATCAGCCGGTTGCGGTTGTCGGGCCGGATCACCAGCCGGTCGAGGACAACATAGAGGCCGGCCTTCGTCTCGCTTCGACCCTCTTCCCTGCGCGGGAGAGGGTTGGGGTGAGGGGGACGTGGAATCGTGACGCTCGGCCGCAGGTCCACCACCTCGTCGCCGCATTTCAGTCTGGTGAAGCCTCGTCGCAGCAGGGACTCCACCAGGGAGCGGTCATGTCCCGGCCCCAGGTCCGTGATCGGGAACAGAATCATGGCCCGGGCAGCGGGAAACCGTGCGAGGAGATCGTCCGTGACGGAGCCCGGATGAAACCCGCGCGCCTCTTCCCGGCAGTCGGGACAGACCGGCCGGCCGACCTTGGCGAACAGCAAGCGGAGCAAATCGGCGATCTCGGTCGCCGTGCCGACCGTCGAGCGGGCCGTGCGGACGGGATTCTTCTGCTCGATCGCGATGGCTGGGCGAACGTTGATCAGGCGATCGACATCCGGACGATCGACCTTCTCCAGGAACATGCGCGCGTAGGTCGAAAGCGATTCCACATAGCGCCACTGCCCTTCGGCGAACAAGGTATCGAACGCGAGCGACGACTTGCCCGATCCGGACACGCCGGTGATGGCCGTGACCGCGTTGTGCGGGATGCGGAGGGAGATATTCTTGAGGTTGTTCTGCCGCGCGCCTTCGACGATCAGGTCGCCGGAGACATGATCCGACTTCAGAGTGTCCGGCACAAAGGAGCCCTCGGATGGATCGAATCCCGTCATCCTAGCAAGCGCTCAAGGGTGGTGCAACCGGCGCCGGGCTCGTGAGGAAGATCTGGTGAAAAAATAGCGAACAGCCAGCAGCTTCCCTCTCCCCCTGGGGGGAAGGGTGAGGGGCATTTTCACGCCTGAGGTCGAGACGCAGGCTCCTGAATTACTGCTGGCTATTTGAACGCGACCGGGCTAGGCTGTCCGGGAAAGTCGAAAACGGAACCTCCTATGACTCAGCCTTTGTCGGACGCCGACTATTTGAAGCTCGGCAGACAGTTGGCCGACCTCCTGGGAACCAGCCTTGACGGGCAGCCAGCGGAGGCTCTGCGGGCACTGGCGCGGTCCTATGATCCGTCCGCCGGCGAAGCCCGCATCAACGCCGAAGTGTTCCTGTTCCACAAATACCTCGTCGTCCGCGCCTGCATCGACGTCCTGCCGGAGCGGCATATTGAAGGCGTCGTCGGCGGGCTCTTCGCGGTGCTGAATGAACGGGCGGCGCGCCTCGACATCGGCCAAGAGCGGTTGGCGGCGATGGAACAGATGTGGCTCGATCGGGCGCAGGAATTCGACCCGCCCTTTTCTCTCGACCGCCGGGAGTTCTTGGCGGAACCGCCTGATGCTCTCCATT
Organism: Nitrospirota bacterium; assembly: GCA_040755395.1. Taxonomy (NCBI): domain Bacteria; kingdom Pseudomonadati; phylum Nitrospirota; species Nitrospirota bacterium. The sequence continues at coordinate 72,685 of JBFMAX010000008.1, read as the reverse complement.
GGCAACGGACGCTTGCCCGGTTTTGCCGGAACGTGAGCGGAACAGCCGGGCCGACCGGCTCAGGGCCTTCCACGGAACTCCTCTCTTTTGAAGCCGGCAACTCCGTGACGCACACCCTCGGCACGCTTCTGGAAGCCCTCGAAGAAATAAGCCGACTCCACTTCCGAGATGACGGGTAGTTCCTCCACGTCCTCCGGTTCGACACCTCATTGGGCGGATGCTAGAATCCGCCGCCATGAAACCTCCCCCAAAACCAAGAGGCAGACGCCCAAAACCGTATAGCCAGGCCGAGCGGATTGCTCGCATGATGCAGGCACTGGCGTCGCACGCCTGCACGATCAAGAATCTGGCTGCGGAATTCCAGGTTGTCCCGCGGCAGATACGACGGGATTTATCAAGATCGAAGCGGAAGGACACCCGCTGACGTGCTCGGACGATCCAGGCGAAAAGACCTGGCAGCTACCGCTCGGGTATGAAGGTTTCCCGTCGGTTGCGCTTTCCCGGTACGAACTCATGTCGCTTCAGTTGGCCAGAGCGAATCTGAGCCATCTGAACGGCACGCCGTTGACGGAAGACCTGGATGCCGTGATTGCCAAAGTGGCGGCCTCCTTGCCGGCCAAGACGGCCAATCCCCTCGAACGAATTGTCCGGGTCTTTGCACCGGTTCACCGAGGGACGCGGTCGTATGCCGGGAAGAACGATTTGCTACGACAGCTTCGCACAGCGCTTCTGCTTCAGCTCACGGTCAAGCTGAGCTCTAAGAAACCGGACACAATACAACGGTATCAGGAAAGATCGCTGAAACTGTTTCTGTCGTGTAGAACTGTAGCGGGCTGTAACGAAGGGTGAACAGATGTGATAAGATCGCCGCATGCGAACGATGGATTTCGTACGGCGGGTGTCATGAGAATTAGCTCTGAGAATCGAGTAGGATTTCTGAGGAAATGGGCTCGCCTTGGTGACTTAATCTGGAGAACGATTGAACAGCAAAATGGTTGGAGGTCTGCAGCACTTATGATTGCAGCCTCCAAGCCTTTCTTAAGAAATCAAACAGTTTGTTGCTGCCGTGTCTCAATGATCCTTTTATTGTAGATCTAAGGGTGCATCGGTGGCTTAAACCGGAGCGTGAGGAAGCTTATTCTGATTGGCTGAAGTGGATAGGGTGGCCGTATGATCTTTCGTATGGTGGGCTCCCGGTATTCGGGCACGACACGGCCGGATTCAGGGAAGGCCGGGAGTTGATCGACGGCGGCGATGATGCGCGTGACAACCAGCTCGGCGGAGTGGGGGGAATCTCGCTCGATGAAGGCTTTGATCGCTTGCGTGTCCTCGATGGCACGGCGTGTCCAAACGAAGCGTCTCATGCGGTCAAGCGCTGTTTTGCCTCCTCATGCGGAACGGTCTCGCCTTGGTCCGCCCGTCGAAGACCTTCTTCGACTTTGGCGAGAAAACAGAGACGTTCAATAGCGCCCTCAATCGTCGTCTCGCCGGGCAGTGGTTGGAGGGCTTGCAGGATTTTCTCTTTTGAAATCACCGCGCCCATGTGAATCCCTCCCTGACGGTAGCCATGCGACAACCTGCGGCACATTGTAGGTGGGAACAGGTGAAAGGGCAAGCAAGGTGCGGACAAAGAAACTGCCACTCCGCGTTATCGATACACATCCTTCCGATGTTCAATGGCGAACACGTCCAGCCATTCTGACCCGATGCGGCGATAGAGGATGCGATAGGACCGCGCACGGTAAGGCCATACCTTTCTTGCTGAAATCTGTCTTTGGGCAGTTTGCCGTCGAGGGGATGCTCAGCGAGGTGTCGCAGGACGTTCTTGATTCGATCCCGCCCCGCCGGACGACTACCGCAGTGCCAGCTTGAGCAGCCCGACGCAGCACATGTAGAGGGCAAGCGAGCCGGCTATGGCGGGCCAGAAGCCGAGGCGGTGGATGGCGAGAATGAGAAACCCGACGTAGACGAGCCAGGCGGGGACGAGCCACAGGAGGTGCTTGGCATAGATCGCCGCGGGCTCGCTCCCGCCGTTGAGGTAGATCAGCACGATCGTGACACCGGTGATGGCCGGGAAGGTGCTGACGAAAGCCGCCAAGAATCCTCGCCCCTGCGCCCCCAAGTAAGTGGACAGACTCACCAGCAGGCCTCCTAACACAAAATATAGTGCGTACTTCGCCAGCTCGCTCATTTGCCCTTCCCCCTTCTGGCTTTTTAGTGACCGAGCACCAGCACGCCCGTTTGGCTGTGGTGAAGCCTGGAGCGGACTTCGCCGAAGAAGCAGGGTCCCACCGAGACTCGGCCGAGAAGGAAAGCGGAAACTGACCGAGTCTTCGAGGGAATTGCCGAAGGCTTCCGCCGGGTACCCGTTGCTCTTGCGGCCTGCAACGGGTGATGAGTCCGGAAGGGTCGCTCCGAAAGGCGCAGGAGCGGAAGGCTTCACCATAGCCAAATCCGTCACTCGCCACCATTGCCTCTAAACGCCTCCATCGCTTCTCTGACGATCTCGTCGCCCATGCCCGTATACCGAGGCGAGAAGTGAAAGACGACCAGTTCGCGCACGTTGGCTTTCTTGGCCATCAGCCCCGCCTGGCGGGCGGTGAGGTGGTACCGCTCATAGGCCTTGTCGGCATCGCGATCCAAATAGGGCGCCTCGCAATAGAAGACGTCCGCGCCGCGGGCCAGCTCGACGATCTTGGCTTCATTCTCGTCGTCGTACCGGGCATCCACGACATAGGCGATCTTCTGGCCGCGCGTGATGGTCAGGAACCGCTCACGCACCTCCCCCAGCACGAACTCCAGGTCTTGACGATGGTGCTCGAAATACAAGGTCGCCGTGAATCGGAAGTCGTCGGGTTTGCCCTGCCACAGGTATTGTTTGACATCCTTCAGCCAGGAGCCGACCGGCAGCCCGGCGTCGTGCAGGCGCTGCTTGTTGACGTTGATATGAAACGGCTCCTGCAGAGCGTAGCCGAACGAGGGGACACGATGGTTCAGGGGAACGGCGCGCACCGTGAACATCGGGTCTTCGAGCACCGGGAAGGCTCCCGCGGTCTGTGTTGGGCGCGGTCTCGCCTGGTCCTCATGGAGCGCAAACCCATCCGTGGCCAGAAAGGTGGCGTGCTTGATTTCGCTTTCGTGAAATTCCTGGACCTTGATGGACAGCGGATACCCGTCCACCAGGTTCCAGGTGTAGCCTTTGAGCTTTCCCTGCACGTTCGCGATGAGACCCGGCGGGCCATAGAGCCGCAGGGTCTTGCCGCGCCCCAGCGCGACCCGTAGGACCTTGTCGAAGCCGATAAAGTGATCCATGTGGGTGTGAGAGACGAAAATGTCGTTGGCCCGCAGCAGGCGTGTCGGCCCGAGCGCGTCGTTCTGGCCGAGATCAAAGAGCAGCGCGCGCTTGGACCAGCGGACCTCGACATACACGCCGGGATCGCCGAAGACATCGTTGACGAGGTAGCTGGAAAACGAAGGATTCATGGGTGGACTATCTGACGATCTGAGGATCTGCCGATCTGACGAATGTAATTTCAGAGAGTGATGAATCGGTCAACAGATCAGCAGATCAATCGATCATCAGCTCGGCAGATTCCTATGCCAGCGCAGCCCTCACTACCACGTACATCACCATGACCTCGGTCGCATGGGCGACGATGGTGGCGTACAGATTCCGCAAGCGAATCCAGATTGCTCCCCAGATCAGCCCGTCCCACACCGCGATCCAATGGAGGTGCTGAAAGGTTGCCACCATGAAGGGGTCAAAGGCAAATGCCAGCGCGCTGGTCATGACCGCCGCCGGCGGAGCGAACCGGTCGGCACGCGCGCCAAGCGTGTTCCTCCCGAGCGCCAACAGGCGACCCAGGATGAATCCGCGAAAGTTCAGCTCGACGAAGACCGCGATGAGGACAATGGTCCAAGGCAGCATGAGGGCAGCAGGGACCTTGGCGTGCGGCGTGTCTTTGAGGAAGGCAATGTCGTGCCCAAGCCAGGGAATCAGGCGCAGGATGACCAGCGTGTTCACGGCGCCGAGCAACAGCCCGGTGACCAGGCCCCAGCGCACCCCTTCGGGAAAACGGTCGATCTTCAGCCCCAGGCGTTCGACGACGCCGGTGTTTCGGAAGCGCCACGTGATCAGCGCGAGGTAGGCGAGGGATTGCGGGAGAAATTGAAGCCAGGGCTCCCGCTGAAGTTCCGCCGGCAAGGCGTAGAACAGCGCGGTTCCCCCGATCGGCAGAAGCGCCAGCGCCGCGGCGCGCTCCGCCGCCGGCGCCGTTTCCAGGCCGTGGCCGCCCGCAACGCGTTCGGCGGTCGCTCGCACGGCCCGGCTACTGGAGTTCGATGTGATAGCGCTCGAGCGTCGTCGCCTTATGCCGGGCCAGGTTCGAAAGCGACTTGTTGTAATCCACGATCGCCCGTAATTCATTCGCCTGCGCGGTGGCCAAATCCCGCTGGAAGTCCAGCACGAAGCGCGTGGTGCTCAAGCCCACCTTCAACCGCTCCTGCTCGGCTTGCAGTTGCTTTTCCGCCATGATGCGGGCCGAGCGGGTCGTTTCGATGCGCTTGAAGTCCGTCTGGACGCGGCGCACGGCCTCGCGCACGCCGACGATGATCTGTTGCCTCACGCTTTGCAGCGACGCCTGCGCGTTTCTGGCTTCGAGCTGCCGCTTGTTGTAGGTGCTCCAGGCCGAGCGGTTGCCCAGAGGGTAGCTCAAGACGAGGCCGGCTCCGTAGTTGTAAAAATCGCCGCTGAAATTCTTGTTGACGGAATTCGGATAGTCGCTGCCCAACCCCGCCAGCCCCATCGTCCCCTGAAACGAGAGGGTCGGGAGAAGCTGGTTCTTGGCGAACTTGATGTTCAGTTCGCTGGTCTCGACGTTCTTGCCGGCTTGAATGATCTCGGGCCGCCGCTCGATGGCCACGTCGATCGCCTCCTGCAGGCTGATCGGCTCCAGCACCGTGACCGGCTGATCGACCGGCGTCAGGCGGACGTCCTGCCGCAGCTCTTCTTCCGACGGATTGAGCAGACGGCGGAGTTGATCTTCCTGGTCGCGGATGGCCTTTTCGGCGACCAGTATCTGTTCGACCCGGGACGCGACCGCCGCTTCGGCCTGCAGCACATCCACGATCGACATCACGCCGGCTTTGGCCTTGGCGCGGTTGCTCGCGAGCAGTTCCTCGGCCGCCTTCAACGCGGCTTGCGCGACCTTGAGATTTTCATTGGCGAAGACGACTTCCCAGTACGTTTGCTCGACGGTCGCCAGCACGGTCATGACCCGGTCCCGAAAGACATGCTCTTCGACCGTCGCATTGTTCTGGGCGATCTTGATAAAAGTCTTGTTGAGATCCACGCCGGCGTTGCGGAGCAGCGGCTGCGTGAGCGTCAGCGCCAGACCGCCGGTATAGGCCGGATTGAAGAGGAAGCCGGACGCGACGTTGGCGTTGATGTTGCTTCGCTGCGGGCTGTAATTGAGGTCGACGTTTCCACCGGTCAAGAGGTTTTGGGTCAGATCGACCGTGACGGAATGGTTGCGTTGATCGAAAATGGTGATCTCTTGGAGGACCCCGCCGGTGCCGCCGAAGACCGGCCGGTTCAGCGGATTGACGATCCGGTTGTATTGACCGTTCAGGCTGAAGGTGGGGTCGAACTTCGCCTGTTCGATGATGATGTCGCTGAGGCGGCTCTCCTTCGTCTGCCGGCTGATGGTGATGTCCAAGTTATTTTGCAGCGCCCGCAGCGCGGCATCGGCCAGCGAAATGGCTTCGCGCCGCTCCGGCTGGGTCGCCGGTTGGGGCGGCAATTCGCTCCATGCATCCAAGGGTATGAACGTCCAACAGGTCAGGATGGCTCCAACCAACAGTCCGGCGCGATGCGTTTTCATAAAGCCCCCCTTGATCTGGATTCGAAAGAGACCCATACTATAATGCGTCATGGGGAAAGTGTCATCGGTTAACTTGTCTCACAGAGGCCGGCGACGAAGGGAACACGCGATGGGGATTCGAACGTGGCTGTCGGCGATCCTGTTGGCAACGTTCCCGCTCCTTGCGGAGGCGCAAACGGTGTCGGGCGTGCGTTCCTTTGACGGCGGCGTCGGCGTGCTGTTTTCCCTGACCGGGCCCGGGAGTTTGTACCTGGATAATCAAGGGACCCAGGGCTATCTGTACAACCCGGGGAACAACTTTCAATCCTTCAGTTTCCGTAATCCGACGACCGGTCAGGCCTGGAGCGGCGCCGTCACGACCTTGGGTCCGCAGCTCTCCATCGGACTGATTCAGGGGGCGAACCAGGTTGGGGCGCCGATCGTGCTGCCCGGTCCCACGCGGCAACCCCCGCCGCTTCCGCCGATCCAGTCCACACTCTTAGACGATATTCCGTAGTGTCCAGCCTATTGCCCCTCGCTTCCTGCTTCTAGCCCCTCTTGGTTTGCCAGGCGCCAGGCTAGCGCTAGAACATAACGGGTGACTGCCTGAAGTAAGTCAGGCTGAATGGTGTCAACCGTGTCGGAGGGCTGGTGGAAGTGCGGATGGGGTCCGCCGGTCACAACGGTGATGGTCGGGATGCCGGCTTCCTTGAACGGCACATGGTCGCCTCCCGGAAAGAACCCGAACAGGTCCAGTTTGTCGGCCAACCCTGCCGCTTGGCCGGCCAAGGCCGCCACTGATTTGTCGAACCCGGTGACGCCGACGGTGAGCCGGCCGTTGCCGATGCCGGCGTGATCGACGTTGATCATGGCGACGGTGCGCTGCAGAGGAAACACCGGCTGTGCGACGTAGAGTTTGGACCCGAGCAGCCCTTGTTCTTCGCCGCTGAACGAGAGGAACAGGATCGAACGCTCGGGTTTCAAACCGGATTGAATCAAGACCCGCGCGACTTCGAGCAAGACCGCTGTGCCCGATGCGTTGTCGTCCGCGCCGGCAAACAACAACCCGGCCTGTTGTCCGAAATGATCGCGATGCGCGCCGAGAATGACGACTTCCTCCTGCCTCGCGGGATCGCTGCCTGGCAACAGGAAAAGCACATTGTAGAGCGTGCCGGGCGCGCGCCGGCTGGTCCACTGCATGCGGACCAGCGCGCGCGTGACGAACGACCTGGGCGCCGGATCGCGGTTCAACAGCTCCTGCAGCTCGCGTAACGTCCGACCTTCCGGTGCTTGGCCGGTCACAAGCCGTTCCGCCACCTCCGTGCCGATCCATGCGCCGGGTAACGCCTGATCGTCCTGAGCTGATCCGTAATAGGCGCTGGGCCTTCCCGAGATGCCGCGCCGCGCTTCATAGGTGCTCAGGATCGGGCCGGTCGCCGTGAGATAGGCGATCGCGCCGTTCCGTCGCGCGGTCTGCTCCTTGTCGGCATGCGTCACCGGCCGGGGGTAGTGTTCCGGTTTCCCGCGCAGGAACAGGACGACCTTCCCGCGGACGTCGAGGCCGGCATAGTCGTCGTACCCGCGATCCGGGTCGGAGAGACCATAGCCGACGAATACGACCGGAGCGGTCGCATCGACCGAGGGGGAATCCAGCACGGGGAGATAGTCCGGACCGGGGCGGAGCCGGACGGTTTGATCGCCGAGAGAACACTGAAGCAGCGGACCGTCTTCGATCCGCGTCACCGTGACCGGTCGGGTCATGGTCGGAACGGATTCGGCGGGGTGTGCCGCCATGGAAGTCGCACGCGGCGGCTGAAGACCGAGCGCATGGAACTGGCTCGCCAGGTACAGACCGGACAGGAAGTCCTCAGGCGAGCCGGTCTGCCGGCCGTTGAATTCTGGGCTGCTCAGCTTGGCGACGTCGGCCAGGAGGCGTTCGCCTGAAATAAGATTGAGCGCCTTGACGAGCGCGCCGGTATCGGCGTCGGCTCCGGCCAGCAACACGCCCATGCGGGTCACCACAGCCAGTAGCCCCACGGCGGTCAGACCGATGACGGCGTTCTTCATCGTCTCTCCCCCGTTGCACAGCTTCGCGCCGGCAGGGTACCATGCCGGACACGGACTTCCAAGGTGACCCATGGCTGAGACCGTCGGTTCTCCCCCAGCTCCCAATCGGCTCATTCACGAGACCAGCCCCTATCTTCGACAGCATGCGCACAATCCGGTGGACTGGTATCCCTGGGGCGAGGAGGCCTTGGCTCGCGCGAAGGCGGAGGACAAGCCGATCCTGCTCTCGATCGGCTATTCGGCCTGCCATTGGTGCCACGTAATGGCGCACGAGTGTTTCGAAAACCCGGACATCGCCAAGCTGATGAACGAGCAGTTCATCAACATCAAAGTCGATCGGGAGGAGCGACCGGACCTGGACGACATCTATCAGAAGTCGGCCCAGGTATTTCTGGGGCGCGGCGGGGGGTGGCCCCTGACGGTCTTTCTCACGCCGGATCGGGAGCCGTTCTATGGCGGCACCTATTTTCCGCCGGTGCCGCGTTACAATTTGCCGGGATTTCCCCAGGTGCTGCTCGGCGTCGTCGAGGCCTACCGCGGACATCCGGACCAGGTCCGGCAGAACATCGAGCGGGTGAGGAACGGGTTGAAGCGGGCCGGCGCGCCTCAGCCGTCGTCGGAACCGTTAACGGAAGCGTTGCTGGATGAGGCGGTCAAGGACCTGAGCTTGTTCTACGATTCCCTGCACGGCGGGTTCGGCGACGGGCCGAAATTTCCGACCGTGCCGCCCCTGAGCCTGCTATTACGGCAGTTCTACCGAACCGGCGACCTGGCCTCTCAGGAAAAAGTCATCCATCAACTCCGGCGCATGGCGGCCGGAGGGATCTATGACCATCTGGGCGGGGGATTCCACCGATACGCGGTGGACGCGCAATGGCTGATCCCGCACTTCGAGAAAATGCTGTACGACAACGCCCAGCTTGTCCGCATCTACCTGGATGGCTGGCGGCTGACACGAGAGGTCCGGTTCAAGCAAGTCGTCGAGGAGACGCTGGAATACGTTCGTCGGGAGATGACCCATCCGGACGGCGGGTTTTATGCGGCGCAGGATGCCGACAGCGAAGGCCATGAAGGCAAGTTCTTCGTCTGGGAACCGGGCGAAATCAAATCGGAACTGGGACCGGAATTGGGCGAATTGTTCTGCCGGGTGTACGGGGTCACGGCGGACGGCAATTTTGAAGGCCGGTCGATTCTGAATCGGCTGGCCGGCCTGAATCTGAAACCCGAGGAGCAGGAAGAGCTGGAAACCATTCTGGCTCCGGCGAGGCGGCGGCTGCGGGAGGTCCGCGACCGGCGCGTGAAGCCGGAGCGCGATGAGAACATCCTCACGAGTTGGAACGGCCTGATGGTTTCCGGCTTGCTGGACGCTTACCAGACCTTCGGGACTCCGTCGTATCTGGATATGGCCGAGCGGGCGCTGGCTTTTCTGCTGGAACGGGCGTGGGTGAACGGTCGGTTGCACCGAACCGTGACGGGCGGACGGGCACGGCTGAACGGCTATCTCGACGATTATACGTTCCTGGCGGCGGCGTTGATCGACGCGTACGAGGCGACCTTGCAGCGAGGGTATCTCGAGCATGCGGTCGAGCTGACAGAAATGATGCTGGAACAGTTCTGGGACGACGAGACGGGCGGCTGTTTCTACACCGGGCGGGACCACGAGGCGCTGATTCAACGGATGAAATCCGGGACCGACGGCGCCATGCCGTCCGGCAACGCGGTCGCGGCGACAAATCTGCTGCGGCTGTTTTCCTACGCGGGCGAGCCGCGCTATTGGGACCGAGCCGAGCAGACGCTCCGCGTCTTTCGCGGCCAGATGGATCAAAACGCCTATGGCTCGGCGGCCCTGCTGTGCGCGCTGGACCTTTTTCTCGCGAAGCCCAAGGAGATCGTGTTGGTGGGGGCGGGGACCGATCCGGCCGTGCAGGCGCTGCTGAGGCAGATTCACGGCTGCTATGTTCCGAACAAGACGCTCATTGTGCAGGCGAACACTCAGAACGGGGGACCGGTGCGGGTCCCGGGGCCGGCCGCCGGAAAAGTCGCAGTGAACGGCAAGCCGACCGTCTACGTCTGTCATGGGTTCACCTGCTCCCGGCCGGTGACCGAGTGGGAGGAGTTGGCATCACTGCTGGGCGTGAGAAGCGCGAAGTCGGAGGCGGAGTGATGAGCGAATCGGACCGAGGGCTGTACGACCATCTCTATAAGCGGTATGTGCAGAAGCGCGACGCGCATCAGGGGTATGAGTTTCAGCAAGCGCCGGTCGGCAATGTGCCGCCGCCGACCGTGACCTTCGCAGCACGGCTCAAGTGGTGGACGTTGGATCGGTGGAGACGCCTGCGACGGGTCCGGGCGGAGCGAGACCGACTGCAGCAGGAGATTCTCCGGATCAGAGAGGCGCCTCAACGGTCGGGGTCTGGATCGGAAGGCGATACGGTCAACACCCGTTCGGATCGCCGGTCCTGAGATTCGCTTGCGACCTGTTGGGCGCGTCACGGGAGAAAGTAAAGGACAGAGATGTGGAGATATGGGATGGAGGAGGGGACGATTCCGTGCGGACGATGGCGGTAGAGATGGAGAGAGAAGGGAGCGGAGAACCGGGACGGCACATCGGGCGGCGCGGGCGGGGCGCAGCCGTGGCGACCGCCTTGGCGGCGGCCTTGCTTTGGGGAGGCGTGTCCGCGCCGGTCGCGCACGCCATCCGGGCGGAGAGTCCGAGCGAGAAGGCCGAGAATCTCAAGAAGCAGGCCGAGGCCGGACTCTTTAAGCTTTGGAACTTCGATCAACAGACGGTTGGGAGCGTCCCGCTGGGCTTCTCCGCGCTGAACTTGGGAGACGGTCCGGCCGGGACCTGGCAGGTGCAGACCGACACGACCGCCTTTTCCGCGCCTAATGTGGTCCTGTCGGCGTCACCCTGTCCGAGCCAGGCGTGCTACCGCCTGTTGGTGGCGGACGGCCTGCAGTATGAATACCCGGATCTGACCATGCACCTGCGTTCGGGATCGGATGGAGGCCGGAGCGTCGGCGGGGTCGTCTTCGGCGTCCAGGATGCCAAGAACTTTTACGCGGCGGTGGTGGATTTGACTCAGCAATCCCTGGAGGTGATCCGGGTGGTGGACGGGAAGGAGAGCGTGCTCGGCCGCGCGACCGTCAAGCTGAAGCCGCTGCCCTGGCACACGTTGCGGGTCCAGCGGAATACGATCATCAGCAAAGACTTCATCGAAACCTTTGTCGACGGGGAACTGGCGCTCTCGGTCGAGGACCAGACCCTGGGGCTGGGGCAGGTGGGACTTGTGGCGCGCGGCGATTCGACCGTGCAATTCGACAACTTCCATGCGATTCCGCTGTTTTCCCATCGGCCGCTCTCGCCGCCGGCCGCCTATTGAGATCAGGAGTCGCAAAATCGCCTCCGACTTGCTTTTGCGCATCGCGTGGGTTAGAGTGAGGCCGCTTTACTGTAATGGGCCCGGCAGTGGAGCGGGGGACGGGAGCAGGGCCTGAACCGATGTTGTTTTGGTAGTGTTCGGGATCTGATTGGAAGCCAGACCTAAGTCGCCGCAGTGGTCGCGTCTTCGGGCCGTTCCTTCCTTGGTTCGTTCTCGCATCCAAGACAATATCACTTTCGCAAAGGAGGAACCCGATGGGTTCGAAGATCTATGTTGGAGGGTTGCCGTATTCCACGACCGAGCAACAGTTGAGCGATTTGTTCGCTGCGCACGGGAACGTGCAATCGGCACGGATTATCACCGATAAATTTACCGGTCAGTCGCGGGGCTTCGGTTTCGTGGAGATGGCCACGGACGAAGAAGCCAAGACCGCGATCGCCGCTCTGAACGGCACTCAACTCGGCGGCCGCACCCTGACCGTCAACGAAGCGCGTCCCCAGGAGCCGCGCTCGGGCGGCGGCCGAATGGGCGCGAACGCCGGCGGCAGACGCTGATCGATGCGGTTCTGGCAGCCTCCGGGGCCGCCCTCCGTGTGGGAGGGCGGCCCCGTTTTCTTTCACGCGTTCTGACCGGCAAAAAGAGGAGCGGATGAAACAGGCGGTCTGGGGATTGGTTGGCGTCGTCGGTCTTCTGGGAGTACTTCCCTGGGGCAGTTGCGCCCGCGCCAAAGACGGCTTGACCGTTGCCGACGGGCTCGTGGTCACCTTGGAATATACGCTGACGCTGCCGGATCAGACGGTGGTCGATTCGAACGTGGGGAAAGACCCGCTCACGTTCACCCAGGGCGCGCATCAGATCGTCACCGGACTGGAAAAGGCGCTGGTCGGTATGAAAGCCGGGCAGAGCAAGCGGGTGGAGGTATCGGCGGTGGAGGGATTCGGCGCATACAGCATGCGAGCCAGGATGGAGGTCGAGAAAAGTCACGTGCCGGCCGACGTGAAGCCCGGCATGTGGTTGCAGTCCGCCGACGGCCGGCCGGTGAAGGTGTTGGAAGTGAAAGAAGAGACCGTCGTGCTCGATCTGAACCACCCGCTGGCCGGCAAAAATCTTATCTTCGACGTCACCGTGCTCAAAGTGGAGAAACCGGCGCCCGAGGCGTCGACGGAGAAGCCTTAGCCCTGGGCAGACGCATTCCCTGGGGGCTTCTCAAGCGCGGACCTGAACGAGATCCTGCCAGTTCGTCGTGTAGGCGGGCGAGCGGTGCGCGAACTTCGCCTGCCAGGGTTGAGCCAGTCCGGCGGCGGCATAGCGGATCGTCCCCGCGCCCATCCGTTGATTCAGACGATCCAGCGTCTGCATGAGGCGGCGGGACTTCTCGCGATCTGTCGCATCGAACAGGTCGATCTGTCGTCGATCCGCAGGCGTCAGCTCAGTCAGCACCACGCCCGCTTTTTTGTATCGGCATCCGGCTGTGAATGCGCGCTCGACTCCGCGTAAAGCGTAACGAATGAGATCGCCGGTATCCTCGGTGGGAACGGGCAGGTCGAGAAACACGGACTGCGAGTCGCGCGAGTCGTCCGTGAGCCGGGTCGTCGTCAGGAACACCCACAGCCCTCCGGCGAGCAAGCGTTCCCGACGCAACTTTTCCCCGGCCCGCGCCGTATAGGCCGCGACGGCTTCACACAGCTCCTCCAAGGATTCGACGGGGCGTCCGAACGTGCGGGAGACGGCAATGCCCTGTTTGGGCGGAGGACAACCCTCCACCGAAAAACAGGACAGTCCGCGCAACTCGCGCACAAGCCTGAGACCGACGACGCCCAGATGTTTTCCGATCCAGCCTTCGTCCGCGTCGCGCAACTGCAAGGCCGTACAGATGCCGTGGGATTCCAATCGACGGGCCGCGCTCTCTCCGAGCCCCCAAATCCCGCCAACCGCCGCCTCGGCGAGAACATGTTCGCGATTCGGCGTGTCGGTGAGGTCGAGCACTCCGGCGCCTTCAGCGGCTCGTTTGGCGAACCGAGTGGCTAACTTGGCCAGCGTTTTCGTTGCCGCGATGCCGACCGAGACCGGCAGACCCGTCCATTGCTTCACGGTCATGAGAATCCGGCGGCCATACTCGGTCCGGTTGATGCGGGACAAGCCGGATAGATTCAGGAACGCCTCGTCGATCGAATAGACCTCGACCTCCGGGCTGAATTGTTCCAGCGTTTCCATTACCCTTCGGGACATGTCTCCGTACAAGGCGTAGTTGGAAGACAAGAGTCTCACCCCGTGAGTCCGGATCAGTGCGCGGATCTGATAGACCGGAACGCCGACCGTAATGCCCAAAGCCTTCGCTTCATCGGACCGAGACACGACGCATCCGTCGTTGTTCGACAGCACCACGACGGGACGGCCTTCGAGCGACGGGTTGAAAACGCGTTCGCAGGACACATAGAAATTGTTGCAGTCGACCAGGGCGAAGACCGGTTGCATCGATGTTCAGACTTTGTGGATGACGTAGGTCACGACGCCCCACATCTCGAACTCTTGGTTCTCGCGCGGCCGGATCGGGGGATAGCGTCGATTGTCCGCGACCAGGACCGGTTTGGCGTTGACCCGCTGCAGGCGCTTGACCGTCAACTCACCGTCCAGCACCGCGATCACGACGTCACCCTCGGCCGGAGTCAGCGCCCGGTCCACGATCAAGAGGTCGCCGGGATGGATGCCGGCATCGATCATCGAATCGCCGGTCACGCGGACAAAGAACGTCGCGGCCGGATGTTTGATCAAGTGCTGATTGAGGTCGAGCGTTCCCTCGACGTAATCGTCTGCCGGCGAAGGAAATCCCGCGGGAATCGAGGCGACGAACAACGGCCGCTCGCAGGTAAAAGATCGGTCTGGTTGATGCATGGTCGCGACCTCCGGCGGCATGATTCTGCGGGTTGAGCGATGGCCCCCAAATGGTAGTCGGAATGGCGAGGGATGTCTAGCCCGGGTTATTCATGGCGCTTCGTCGCGAAAGCGCGCAGACGCGTCGTGAGACGGGCAAGCACAGCCGCGAGGGACCGAGGCGTACTTGAACAGTACGTCGAGGGACTGAACGGCGAGCACGCCCGTCGGAACAGCGTATCCGCGTTTGCAGCAGAAGCGTTCATGAATAATCCGGGCTAGGGGCCAAGCGCGACGTCAGTCGCTGCAGGTTGCAGGGGTGAAACACGGTACCCTATAGTGGCAAGCGGTGCGTGCACGATGAGACAACTTGTCACAGCTTTGCGCAGCGGACATTGGCCGTCGCTGGTCGGGGCTTGGCTGCACTTCGAAGTCAGCTTCATGACCTGGCTCCTGATCGGCGCCCTCGGCGTGTCGATTGCGGAGGAGTTCGCGCTGTCGCCGACGCAGAAAGGGTTGCTCGTCGCGGTTCCTTTGCTCGGAGGCGCGCTGCTTCGGGTCATCGTGGGATTCTGCAGCGACCGGTACGGGACAAAGCGGACCGGACTGGCGCTGCTGGCCTGCGAGCTGATCGCGGTGAGCTGCGGCTGGTTGGGAGCGGCCGGCTATGGGCAGGTCTTGGCGGTCGGGCTGCTCTTGGGCGTGGCCGGGGCCAGTTTTGCGGTAGCATTGCCGATCGCCAGCCGCGCGTATCCACCTGCGCACCAGGGACTGGCGATGGGCGTGGCGGCCTCCGCCAACAGCGGCACCGTGCTGGCCATGCTGTTCGCGCCGAGGTTGGCGGAAGTGGTCGGCTGGCGCGGGGTGTTCGGGGTCATGATCGCGCCCATCCTGCTCACGCTGGTCCTGTTCGCGGCGTTGGTGCGGAACGACCACGTGACCCACTCGCGGGTCGAGCGTCAGTGGCGGTCGTGGGCGCCGATGGCCGAACTGCTCCGGCGGCCGTCGATGTATTGGCTGTGCTTCGTCTATGCCGTGACGTTCGGCGGATTCGTGGGGTTCTGCAGCGTCTTTCCCATCTTCCTGCACGATCAATACGGGTTGAACCCCGTGACGGCCGGTTCGGTGACGGCCCTGTGCGGGCTGGTCGGGAGCGTGATCCGGCCGTTCGGTGGGTACGTTGCGGATCGCATCGGCGGGCTTCGCGTCCTGCGCGCGGCGTTTCTGGTTATTGCCGGGCTCGTCGTCGGCGTCGGGGAACTGCCCGCCTTGACGTGGGCCGTGCCCCTCGCAGTTCTGGCCGTGGCCGGCATGGGATTCGGGAACGGCGTTGTGTTCCAGGTCGTCTCGGACCGATTCCCAAAGCAGATCGGTCTGGCGTCCGGGTTGATCGGCGCGGCTGGCGGCTTGGGGGGATTTCTGTTGCCGGTCTGGTTGGGGATCTTGAAGGATGCGACGGGGACCTTTCAGCCCGGGCTGTGGCTCTTCGCCGTCCTGGCCGCCGGGGCGGCGGCGAGTGTGACAAGGGTCATCAGACGGAATCGGGCAGCCGCCCAGCCATAGGGCGATCCAGGCTGGTTTCCCATTGACAGGGGCACCGTAAAGAAGGTTACTTGGGGGCCGCATTTCTGGTAAGGTATTGACCGCAACTCAGAATTCAGAACTCAGAATTCAGAATTAGGCTTCAGTCATGCCGTCTCCCTTCGATACCATTGAACAGGCGATCAAAGAGATTAAGAAAGGCCGCTTTGTCATTCTGGTCGACGATGAGGACCGGGAGAACGAAGGCGACCTCGTCATCGCGGCCGAAAAGGTCACACCCCAGGCCATCAACTTCATGGCCAAACATGCGCGCGGGTTGATCTGTCTCGCCTTGACACCCGAGCGCGTCGAAGAGCTCCAGCTTCCGCCTCAGTCCCCCGAGAACACGGCGACGTTCGGCACGGCCTTCACAGTTTCGATCGATGCGCGGCGGGATATTACCACGGGCATCTCGGCGGCCGACCGCGCGACCACCATTCATGTGGCGATCGATCCCAGGACGAAGCCGTCCGATTTAGCCAGGCCAGGCCACATTTTTCCGTTGAAGGCGCAGAAGGGCGGCGTGCTCAAGCGGGCCGGGCAGACCGAGGGCTCGGTCGATCTGGCGCGTCTCGCGGGACTGTATCCGGCCGCGGTGATCTGCGAAATTATGAACGAGGACGGCACCATGGCGCGGGTGCCGGAGCTGGCCAAGTTCGCCAAGGCGCACAGGATCAAGATGGTCACGATCAAGGCGCTGATCGAATACCGTCTGCGCCGTGAAACGTTCGTGAAGCGGGTCGCCAGCGCGCGGTTGCCGACGGTGTTCGGGGAGTTCGAAGCGGTCGCATTCGAAAACGAAATCGACGGCGGAAACCACATCGCGCTCGTGAAGGGTCGGGTGGACGACGGGGCGCCGACGTTGGTTCGGGTCCACTCGGGATGTTTGACCGCGGATGTCTTCGGCTCGCTGCGCTGCGACTGCCGCGACCAGCTTCACCGCGCGATGGAGATCATCGAGAAAGAGGGGCGCGGCGTGCTGCTCTATCTCAACCAGGAAGGGCGCGGCATCGGGCTGCTCAACAAGATCAGGGCCTACCATCTGCAGGACCAAGGGAGCGATACCGTCGAAGCCAACCTCAAGCTCGGGTTCAAAGCCGATCTGCGCGACTACGGCATCGGCGCCCAGATCCTCGTCAACCTGGGCCTTCGGCAAATCCGGCTCATCACGAACAATCCGCGCAAGATCGTCGGCATCGAGGGCTACGGCCTCCGCGTGGTCGAGCGGGTGCCGATCGAAATTCCGCCGCGGGCGCACAATGAACGCTACCTCCGCACCAAGAAGGCGAAGTTGGGACACATCTTAAAGAAAGTCTAGGAGCCTGTCCGATATTACCGTTCGTGGCGAGGCGAGGGAGGCGTGAGCAAATGCGCGGCCGCAGGCCCCGGAAAACCGGAGGCGTATTCGCCGGAATACGTTGAGGAATTTTCGGGGCCGAGAACAAAGCAGATGCTCGTGCATCGCTCGCCGCAGCAGAATGCGTAATGTCGGACCGGCTCCCAGACGACGCGGGGCGAGCGGCTAGAGGCTATAGGAAAGACAATCGCGGAACGTCCCATCGGGCCCGAGCCAATCGCCCATCGCCAGGACCCGTTTATGAAACTCCGGAAAGGCTCGCACGATGCGACCGGCCTGCGCTTCGCGATCGTCGTCAGCAAGTTCAACAAATTCGTGACCAGCCGGTTGCTGACGTCCTGCGAGCAGGCGCTGACGAAGGCGGGAGCGAAGGAAGAAGCGATCGAGGTAGTACGGGTGCCGGGGGCGTTCGAGATTCCCTTGGCGGCTCGGACCGTGGCGAAGTCCGGTCGGTTTGATGCGGTGATTTGCCTCGGCGCCGTCATCCGAGGCGACACGCCCCATTTCGACTATATCAGCGCGGAAACCAGCCGCGGGATCATGCAGGCAGGTCTTGACGCCGACGTGCCGGTGGTGTTCGGCGTGCTCACGACCGACACGGTGGCGCAGGCGATCGAGCGTGCCGATCCGAATAAGCACAACCGCGGCGCGGAGGCTGCGAAGACGGCCATTGAAATGGCGACGGTGATGCGACAGCTCAAAGGCGACGGCCGGCCTGCGGTCCGCAAGCCGTCGGGCGCGCGCGCCGCGTCGCGCCGCCGGAGGGGTTGATCCGACCTATGGGTTCCCGACGCAAGGCCCGTGAGCGGGCCATCCAGGTGCTGTTTCAATATGACATTCACGGCAAGGGCGGCGAGTGGCTGGACGAATTCTGGAAGCACTATCCGGAAAAGGAAGATGTCCGGGCGTTCGCCGAGCGGTTGATCGAGGGCGTGCTGAGTCATCGGGAAGAGTTGGACGCGCTCATCGGGTCCTACGCCACCAACTGGAAGGTCAGCCGGATGCCGATCGTGGATCGGAATATTCTGCGGGCCGGCCTCTTCGAGCTGCTCTGGTTGCCCGACGTGCCGGCCAAGGTCACCATGAACGAAGCAATCGAATTGGCCAAGAGCTTCGGCGATGAAGAAGCTTCGAAATTCGTCAACGGCGTGCTGGATCAGGTCCTGAACAAGGAGCCGCGTCTCGAAACGAAGCGGACGGAAGCGGCGGCTGCCGCCGTGAAGCGTGAAGCGTAAGACCTCATGCGTTTAGCATTCTCCCCTTCGCACGCATCACGCATCACCCATCACGCCTCACGAGGTTCATGTGATTGACCGCTACACCTTGCCGCGCATGAAGGCCGTCTGGGATCTTGCGCACAAGTACGAGATCTGGCTGGAAGTCGAGTTGCGGGCCTGCGAAGCGCTGGAACGCGCCGGTCAGGTGCCGCGCGGGGTCACCGCCCGGATCCGCCGCGCCGCGCGGATCGATCCGGAACGGATCGCGGAGATCGAGAAGGTCACCAAGCACGACGTCATCGCCTTTTTGGAATCGCTCGCGGATTCCGTGGGACCGGATGCGCGGTTTCTCCACATGGGTCTGACCTCGTCCGACATCGTGGATACCTCCCTGGCCGTCCAGATGGCCGAGGCGCTGGACATCATTCTGGAGGATCTGGACGCGTTGCTCGACGTGTTGAAGAAACGGGCGTTGGAGCATCGCGACACCATTATGATCGGGCGCTCGCACGGCATTCACGGCGAGCCGATCTCGTTCGGCTTCAAGCTGGCCATCTGGTACCAGGAAGTCCGCCGCCATCGCGATCGCCTGCAGGCGGTCCGCGAGGAGATCGCGGTCGGGAAGCTGTCGGGTGCGATGGGGACCTTCGCCCATCTGGGACCGGGGGTGGAAGAGTTCGTCTGCGAGCGGCTCGGGCTCAAGCCCGAGCCGGTGTCCAACCAGGTCGTCCAGCGGGACCGCCACGCGGCCTACGTGTCGGCGCTGGCGCTGCTCGCGGCGAGCATCGAAAAGTTTGCGACGGAAATCCGACACCTGCAACGGACCGAAGTGCTGGAGGCCGAGGAGTTTTTCTCGGAGGGACAGAAGGGATCCTCGGCCATGCCGCACAAGCGCAACCCGATCGCATCGGAGAACCTCTGCGGCCTGGCGCGCGTGGTTCGGGCCAACAGCCTGGCGGCGATGGAGAACGTGGCGTTGTGGCACGAACGGGACATCAGCCACTCGTCGGTCGAGCGGGTCATCTTGCCGGACAGCACGATCCTCGTGGACTATATGCTGGTCCGGTTCACCGACATCATCAAGAACCTGCTCGTCTATCCGGATCGCATGCGGCGCAATCTCGATCTGACCGGCGGATTGGTCTATTCACAGCGGCTGCTGTTGGCGCTCGTGGAGAAAGGGGCTCGACGGAAGGACGCCTACGAGGCGGTGCAACGGAACGCGATGGAAGGTTGGAAAGGCGGCGCCGGCTTTCAGGATCTGGTCGGCAAAGATCCGTTCATTGCAAAGTATCTCAGCCAGGCCGAGATCAAGGCCTGTTTCGATCCCAGGTATTATCTGCGGCATCTGGACAAGATTTATCGGCGGGTGTTCGGTCGGGGTTCGATCCGGCGCGCCCGTCCGAGAAAGCGGCGGGCATAGGATGGGCAGGACATGACGATCAAGGGCGAGCTGATCTACGAAGGGAAAGCCAAAAAGTTGTTCGCAGCGGATCACCCGGATCGCGTGATCCAGTACTTCAAGGACGACGCCACAGCCTTCAACGCGCAGAAGCGCGGCACGATCGTCGAGAAAGGCGTGGTCAACAACAAGGTCTCGGAGCGGCTCTTTCGGCTGCTGGAAGAGGGCGGCGTGCCCACGCACTTCATCGAACGGCTCAGCGATCGCGAGATGCTGACCAAGCGGGTCATGATCGTGCCAATCGAGGTGGTGGTGCGGAACGTCGTCGCCGGCAGCCTTGCGAAACGGCTGGGGTTGAAAGAAGGCGACGCGATCGAGCCGCCGCTCGTCGAGTTCTATTACAAGAACGACGCGCTCGGCGATCCGTTGATTACCGACGACCACGTCAGGCTGCTCAAGTTGGCGACGCCGGCGGTCGTGCGGGACCTCAAGGAACTGGCGCTCAAGGCCGGCCGCATTTTGACGCCGTTCTTCAAAGAACGGAAGATGCTGCTGGCGGACTTCAAGCTGGAGTTCGGCGTGTATCACAACAAGCTGATCCTCGCCGACGAGATTTCGCCGGACACCTGCCGGTTCTGGGACATGGCCACGGGGGAGTCCATGGACAAGGATCGGTTTAGGAAGGATTTGGGGAGGATTGAGGAGGCGTATCAAGAGGTGTTGCGGCGAGTGTGCGGATGAGCGATGGCCTCGGCCTGCGCTGCTCAGACACTGCGGCTCGACCGTGCTACGGCTCACTGCCGCTCGGCTGCGGAACTCGTTCCGTTCAAGGCTTCGCCCGGACGAAACGTCGGACAGTCCTCGCCGCCGCCTTGCGGCGGCCGCTTCAGTTCGCCAAGTGCGGTGACCCGAGCCTTCGTGTGATTCGCGACGCAGGCCGAGGCCGTCGCTGATTGTCGTGCTGCTCCTCTTTGTGAGGGAGAGAATAAAGGGAAACGGTGAAGCGGTTTCTGCAGCTTTTCCTGAATTACGGCCTGATAGCCGCGGTTCTCATCTGGGCCGGGGTGGTCGGCCTGATGGCCTATCATCTGACCGACTCGACGTGGCGGTGGGCGTTCGTTGCGCTCTCGTTGGGCGGGCTCGCAACCGTCGGGGGGATTCTCTGGATTCGTCGGTACATCAACGCACTCGCTAAAGCGTCGGAGCAGGAGAGCAAACCGTGAAAGCGAAGATTCATGTCACGTTGAAGCCGGGCATTCTCGATCCGCAGGGGAAGGCGATCGAGCATGCGTTGGAGACCTTGGGCTTCAAGTCGGCGAGCAACGTGCGGGTGGGAAAGTACATGGAATTGGACCTGAGCGAGAAGGATAAAGCCAAGGCCGAGGCCGAGGTGAAGGCCATGTGCGAGAAGCTGCTGGCGAACACGATCATTGAGGAATATCGATACGAGCTGAGCGCGTGATACAGCGCGCAATTAGAAATGTGAAATGTGGAATGAGAATGGTGGGTCCACAATTTCTCATTCCTAATTCCTCATTCCTCATTTGGGCATGAATATCGGCGTCGTCGTCTTTCCCGGCTCTAACTGTGATCACGATTGCGCGCATGTCCTCGGCGACGTGTTGGGGCAGTCGGTCACGATGGTGTGGCACAAGGAGACCTCGCTGGCCGGCCTCGATGCGGTCATTCTGCCCGGCGGGTTTTCCTACGGCGACTATCTGCGGACCGGCGCCATCGCCCGCTTCTCGCCCGTGATGGGGGCGGTGAAAGAATTCGCCAAGAGCGGCGGGCTGGTGCTCGGCATCTGCAATGGGTTTCAAATCCTCCTGGAGGCGGGATTGTTGCCGGGCGCCATGCTGCGGAATACGTCGCTCACCTTCATCTGCAAGGACGTCTATGTCCGCGTCGAGAACGCCGCCACGCCCTTTACCGGGCGCTGCGAGCCCGGTCAGATCCTGAAAATCCCTATCGCCCACGCCGACGGCAATTACTACACCGATCCTGTGACGCTCGCCGCCTTACAGGCTAACGCGCAGATCGTCTTTCGCTACTGCACGCCGGACGGCAGGGTGACGGCGGAGGCGAACCCGAACGGCTCGCTCGACAACATCGCCGGCATCCGCAATTCCGACGGCAACGTGCTGGGCATGATGCCGCATCCGGAGCGCTGCGCCGAAGCGGCGCTCGGCAACGACGACGGCCGATTGATCTTCCTGTCGATGCTGGATGCGCTGAAGAAAGCGAAACTCCAACCCAAGCCGGCTATGGCGCCAGGCTGATATGAACAGGAGTCCAAGATGAGCACTCCTAAAGAAGAAGTCCGCAAGTTGCTTGACCGGATTCCCGATGATTCGTCCTTTGAGGACATCCAATATCACATTTACGTTCGGGAAAAGATTGAGCGTGGCCTCAAGGATATCAAAGAAGGCCGGGTGCTCAGCCAGGAAGAAGTCGAGCAAAGGATGTCTAAGTGGCTTGGGAAGTAAAGTGGGCTCAAGCGGCTTTAGACGATCTGGACACAATCGCGAACTATATCGCTAGGGATTCACCAAACTATGCCGCAGCCTTTCTTCTCGAGTTGCTTGATGCTGCCCGTTCTCTGGCTCAGTTGGCGGAACGGGGGCGCGTGGTGCCTGAATGGCATGAGCAAACCACTCGCGAACTGCTCGTGGGAAATTATCGTCTCATCTATCAGGTGGCAGGTCCTGTCGTCCATGTTGTCGGGATCGTTCATGGATCGCGGGACCTCAAGGCCTTGTGGGAGCGTGAAGGGCGGCGTCCCTTACCGACTTAGCTTGCCGCATCCGGAGCGCTGCGCCGAAGCGGCGCTCGGCAACGATGACGGCCGGCTGATCTTCCTGTCGATGCTGGATGCGCTGAAGAAGACGAAAGGACAGCGCCGCACGGTCGTGGCGTGACGAACTAGGACCTCCCGACATGTGCTTGTCAGTTCTGAGGATGGCCAGTATAATGGCCATTAAACTGGCGGTCCCAGGAGGTTCTCATGCCACAAGTTGACCAGTTCGTCTCCATTACCGAGGCGAAGAACAAGCTGCTGGATCTGATCCGCAGGTTAAAGACGCGTGGGGACATCGTCGCGATTACCAGAGACGGCGTCCCGACCGCCGTGCTGCTCAGCATGGATCAATTTGAGGGCCTGATGGAGACAGTCGAGATTCTCAGCGACCAGGGCGCCATGCGCCGACTGAGGCGGTCAATCAAACAGGCCGGTGCCGGACGGTGGGTGACTCATGAGCAAGTGTTCGGTCGAGAGGAAGCGTGAAGGGGTACCGCGCCCGCTACACTCCGGAGGCGGCCAGCAGAATTCGCAAGTTTCATCCGCAGATCAAGCAGGAGATCAAGGAAGGCATCCGTATGCTCCTGACCTCTCCATTGGCCGGACATCAGCTCCAGTTTGAGTTATCCGGTTACCGGTCCTATCGAGTCCGCACTCATCGCGTCATTTACCAGATCAATGAGGAAGAGGCGACGGTGGATATCGTATTTGTCGGTCCGCGGCGGAATGTGTACGAAGAGCTGAGGGCCTTGCTCTTGCGACAGCGGACCGGAGGTTGATTGTCTTCTCAATCCCGGATGTGTTGCGGTAGGCGATGCTGCAGCCGAAGATGGTGGAAGCAGGGAGATGACCGCGGGTCGTGCCGCTGATTAGCCTGTCCGTCCCCGCACCCCGCCCGCACCCGCAAGGCGGGTACCTGAGGGATCCCGCTCCGGGCGGACGGGTACCCAGGTTAGCGTCACCCGCGGTCAACCTTCTGAGCCAGAACTGTAGCGATTTACGGATGAGCGACGAGGTTTGAACATGGCCGTTCCGGACTATCAGAAGTTCATGCTTCCGATTCTGAAGATCGCAGGAGACCGCGAGGAGCATAGTTCCGGGGAAGTCATCGACACCGTGGCCCGGCAATTTAGTCTGAGTGAACAGGACTTAGGCGAAATGCTTCCAAGCGGAACGCAAGCTAAGTTCCCTAATAGAGTAGTGTGGGCGGTAACTTATCTTGCCAAGGCAGGGCTCCTCGAGCGAACGGGAAGGGGCAAGTTCAGAATTACTGATCGTGGCCTGAAGGTACTGAGCAGCAGACCCTCAGAGATAGACGCCAAGTTTTTGAAACAATTTCCTGAATTCCTGGAGTTCCAGAAAGGTACTCGCTCTTCTCAAAAGGAGGAAGAGATCGAAGATACTCAGCGCACTCCATTCGAAACCCTTGAAGTCGCCTACCAGGACCTTAGGCGCGCGCTTGCACAGGACGTGTTGGATCGCGTCAAGCGTTGCTCGCCAAAGTTTTTTGAGAAGCTCGTTGTCGATCTCTTGGTTGCTATTGGCTATGGAGGTTCGAGGAAAGATGCCGGCCAAGCTCTCGGGCGGCGTGGTGACGATGGGGTCGATGGGATTATCAAAGAAGACAAACTGGGTTTGGATGTCGTCTATATCTAGCCCACATTATTCATGACGGTTCGTGACGAAACCGCCAAGACGCCAAGCGAGACGGGCACGCGGAGCCCCGAGAGGCCGAGGCATACTTGAAACAGTATGTTGAGGCCTCGATGGGCGAGCCTGCCCGCCAGCATGCGTTCGAAGCCGCATGCTGGCTTGTCGCAGCGGCGTATCGGCGGGTGCAGTAGAAGCGTTCATGAATAATGTGGGCTAGGCGAAGCGCTGGGAGGGGGCAGTAGGCAGGCCCACTGTCCAGGAATTTGCCGGTAGTCTGGAGGGGCATCGGGCGCGGAAGGGCGTTCTCATGACAACCTCGCGGTTTTCTCAAGACGCGAAAGACTATGTGGACAGAATCGAGAAAAAGATTGTCTTGATAGATGGCGAGCAACTGGCGCAATTGATGATCGATCATGGGATCGGTGTGACGGAAGTAGCGAGCTACGCGGTGAAACGTATCGATTCGGATTACTTCGAGGAAGAATGAAGGGAAACGAGGCGGATCGGTTACGGGCTATGGAACAAGATAAGGCGTGAGGGCGAATGAGGGGGCAAGGACAGTCCATCACCAAAGACCTCATTGCGCAGCATAATCTCACCGACGACGAGTACAAGAAGATCGTCGAGATTCTGGGGCGGGAGCCGAACCTGACCGAGTTAGGGATGTTCTCGGTCATGTGGTCGGAGCATTGCTCCTACAAGAGTTCCCGCGCCTATCTGAAGCGGCTGCCGACGACCGGGCCGCGCGTGGTTCAGGGACCCGGCGAGAATGCGGGCGCGGTGGATATCGGAGACGGGCTGTGCGCCGTGTTCAAGATGGAGTCGCACAACCATCCCTCGTTCATCGAGCCCTACCAAGGTGCGGCGACCGGCGTGGGCGGGATTCTGCGCGATATCTTCACGATGGGCGCGCGGCCGATCGCGTTGCTGGACTCGCTGCGGTTCGGCTCGCTGGACAATCCCAAGAACCGGCATCTCTTCAAAGGCGTGGTAGCGGGGATCGCGGGTTACGGTAACTGCATGGGCGTGCCGACGGTCGGCGGCGAGGTGGTCTTTACGGACATCTATTCGTTGAATCCGCTGGTCAACGTCTTCTGCCTCGGCATCGCCGAGAAGGACAAGCTCTTCAAGGGGAAGGCAGCCGGCGTCGGCAACCCCGTGATCTACGTCGGTTCGAAGACCGGCCGCGACGGCATTCACGGAGCGACGATGGCGTCCGACTCCTTCGATGCGGAATCCGAATCCAAACGACCGACGGTGCAGGTGGGCGATCCCTTCACGGAGAAGCTGCTCCTGGAGGCGTGTCTGGAGTTGATGGCCGGCGATCTGCTGGTCGGCATTCAGGATATGGGGGCGGCGGGCTTGACCAGCTCGTCGTGCGAGATGGCGTCGCGCGCAGGGACCGGCGTCGAGTTGGATCTTACCCAGGTCCCGCGCCGCGAGCCTGGCATGACGCCTTACGAGATCATGCTCTCCGAGTCGCAGGAGCGCATGTTGATAGTCGCGAAAGCCGGCAGAGAAGACGAGGTCATCCGGATTTGTCGCAAGTGGGACCTGGACGTGGCCGTGGTCGGCCGGGTGACGGACGACGGCATGTTGCGTGTAAAGGAGAACGGGCAGGTCGTGGCGGAGATTCCCGCCAAGGCGCTGGCGGACGACGGGCCGCGGTACGAGCGGCCCAGCGCGCCGCCGTCCTATCAGGACTGGATCCAGGCGCTCAACTACGACGCGCTGTCCGACGTCAAAGACCCGCAAGGCGCGCTGCTCGCATTGCTGGAGTCGCCGACCATCGCGAGCAAACGCTGGGTCTACGAGCAGTACGACCACATGGTGCGGACGAACTCGATGGTCAGGCCCGGGTCGGATGCGGCGGTGCTCCGTATCAAGGGCACGAACAAGGCGCTGGCGGTGACGACGGACTGCAATGGCCGCTACTGTCTGCTGAATCCGTATGAAGGCACCAAGATCGCGGTGGCGGAGGCGGCGCGCAATCTCGTCTGCTCCGGTGCCGAGCCGATCGGACTCACCGATTGCCTGAATTTCGGCAATCCCGAGCGGCCGGACATCATGTGGCAGTTCATCCTCTCGATCGAGGGCCTGAAAGACGCCTGCGAGGCGTTCGGCATTCCCGTCGTGAGCGGCAACGTGAGCTTTTACAACGAGACCAACGGGCTCTCGATCTATCCCACGCCGATCGTGGGCATGGTGGGTTTGATCGAGCCGGCCGATGCGGCGACGACGCAATGGTTCAAGGAGGCCGGCGACGACATCGTGCTGCTCGGCGCGACGAACGATGAGTTGGGCGGAACCGAATATCTGCGCGTGATCCATTCGCGCGAGCAGGGTTCGCCGCCGTTGCTCAGCTTGGAGGCTGAACATGCCCTCCATGCCTGTGTGCTGCGGCTGATCCGGGAAGGCCTCGTGCGATCGGCGCACGACTGTTCCGATGGGGGGCTGGCGGTCGCGCTGGCCGAATGCACGATGTCTTCGCACACGCGATGCCTCGGCGCTATGGTAAGATTGAATGCCCGCAGGCTTCGCCTGGACTCGCTGCTGTTTGGGGAGAGCCAGTCGCGGGTGGTGCTGTCGGTTAGCCCCGACCATCGGGATATGGTTTTGCGCGTCGCATCGGAGTCGAATGTGCCGGTGGAAGTGATCGGGACGGTGGGCGGGGATCGGCTGGTAATCGAGGTCGCGGGCGATCGGGGCATGCCCGGCTGCAAGATCGATGTGCCAGTCGAGACGCTCTATGACCGCTGGGCGTATGCGATCGAAAAGGCGCTGGTCCGGGCGTGAGGGGTAAGGCGTTAGGGGTGAGGGCAATGGGCAACGCGCGCAAGAATCTTCCTATCGCTTCACGCGTCACGGGTCACGCGTCACGTCTGCCTTTGATCACTCCAGACAAATTCCATGACGAGTGCGCCGTCTTCGGGATTTACGGCCACAAGGAAGCGTCCAATCTCACCTATCTCGGCCTCTATGCGCTCCAACACCGGGGGCAGGAAGCGTCCGGCATTGTGTCCGGCGACGGGAACCATTTCTATGTCGAAAAAGGCATGGGGCTGGTCGCGGACATCTATACCAAGTCCGTCCTCAAGCGGTTGCCCGGGCACATGGCCATCGGCCACAACCGGTATTCGACCGCCGGCGGGAGCGATTTCAAAAACGTCCAGCCCCTGATCGTGAATTTCGCCTTCGGCAATCTGGCGCTGGCTCATAACGGCAATCTGATCAACGCCACCATGCTACGGCATGAGTTGGAGGCCTATGGGGCGATCTTCCAATCCACGTCGGACAGCGAAGTCATCATCCATCTGATCGCTCACTCGCGGGCCGACACGCTGCTCGCGCGGGTCATCGATGCGTTGAGCCAGGTGCGTGGAGCGTTCTCCGTGGTCCTGCTGACCGATGACGGCGTGATCGCCGCGCGCGATCCGTACGGATTCCGGCCGTTGTGCCTCGCTCGCCTGCGCGACAGTTGGTTGGTAGCGTCCGAGACCTGTGCGTTCGATCTGCTCGGCGCCGACTATGTGCGGGAGATCGAGCCCGGCGAGTTGATCGTTCTGGATGACAAGGGCGTCACCAGCTACAAGCCGTTCCCGCCGACCAGGCCGGCCATGTGCGTCTTTGAGTACGTGTACTTCGCGAGGCCGGACAGCCGGATTTTCGGCGCCAACGCGGTCTATGCGACGAGAAAGGCGTTGGGCCGGCAGTTGGCGCAGGAGGCCTGGGTAGAGGCCGATGTAGTGATCCCCGTGCCGGACTCCGGCGTGCCCGCGGCGCTGGGCTACGCGGAAGGCTCCGGCATTCCGTTCGAGAACGGGTTGATCCGCAATCACTACGTGGGCCGGACGTTCATCGAGCCGGAACAGTCGATCCGGCACTTCGGCGTGAAGATCAAGCTGAACGCCGTTCCCGAAGTGTTGGCGGGTAAGCGAGTGGTGGTGGTGGACGATTCATTGGTGCGCGGGACCACCAGCCGAAAGATCGTGAAGATGATCCGCCACGCCGGCGCGAAGGAAGTGCACATGCGGATCAGTTCCCCGCCGATCGTGTCCCCGTGCTTCTATGGGATCGATACTCCGACGAAGAAGGAGCTGATCGCGTCCAGCCATACGGTTCAGGAAATCCGCAAGTACATCACCGCCGACAGCCTGGCCTATCTCAGTCTGGAAGGCATGCTGAAGGCCGCGCCGGGCACGCCGCAGCAATACTGCGACGCCTGTTTCACCGAACGCTACCCCATCTCCTTCACTCGAGCCGAAGAACTGCAGCTCGGGCTCTTCGATCCCTCACACTGAAAAACCGTCACCGTCATTCGTCAATCGTTAATAGCGGGAGCTTGAGCGACCGGGTGTTGACGGTTGACGCTTGACGTTCTTTCCAGCCTGTTGCTCCTGAAAAAAACCGCGTGCTAGGATAAGCGCGACATGATGAGTGAGAAGTGTTGAGCGCTGAATTCCGAATGGTTTATTGAACTCAGAACTCACGACTCAGAACTCCTGAAAGGTGCGGAGGCTGCCATGAACCGGAAACTTATCTTCTTGATGGTCGCAGCGATCTGTATGGCTGCGGTAGGGACCGTGTCCGCCGCCGGGTTCTTCAAGATCGGCGAGAAAGCGCCGACCTTTACGCTGACTTCGATCAACGGCGAAACCGTTTCGCTGGAGAGCCTGAAGGGCAAGGTCGTCGTGCTGGGGCTCTTTCACATCTGCGAGCCCTGCATGATTCAAGGGACGAATCTGCAGAAAGTGTATGAGGCGACGAAGGGCAAGGACGTAGCGGTGATCGGTGTGAATTCCGCCGGCAACTCCAAGAAAGACGTGAGCGAGTTCGTGGCCGCCTTTCCCGTGAAGGTCACCTATCCGTATCTGCTCGACCCCAACAAGGTCACGGACAAACTGTACGGCGGAGGGAAGTTCATCCCGAACGTCTACGTGATCGATCAGCACGGCGTCATCCGCTGGCAGCGGGTCGGCAACATGGATCTGGCCGGGGCGGAGGTGATCGTTCAGGAAGTGGAGAAGTTGCTGGCGAGCGGGGGCAAATCACAAGGGATGTGATGCGTGATACGTGACATGTCACACGACGAAGCGGTTGTCTATCTTCAATGGGCTGCTTTGTCCGTATAGGCGATCTGACTCGTCACGCGTCACGCGTTACGGATCACGGACTCATATGGATGAACTGGAAGCAGGGAAGCAGAGGTTTCTTGATCTCGTGAAGGGGATCGACGCCGCCGTGCAGGTGGTGATCCCCGTGACGCCGTCCAACAGCATGTTCCTGATTTCCCTGACCAAAGGCCCCAACCGCAAATTCATTACCATTCCCGAAGACGACATGATCGACCTCCCCAATGAAGCGGACATTCTGGCGAAAGTCACGAAGGTGGTCACAGACGCCGTGGCGGCGCTCTGAGACGGCGCGGCGAGCGGGACGGGCGGAAAAGGCGCGAAGCGGAAGAATGGGAGAATTCAACGAGATGTCGCCGGCGATTCTCGCTCTTCGCGCCTTTCCCGCGATTCGCGCGGTTCTCCCATGAAGCAGCTCTTTCCCGGCATCTGGCAGTGGTCCTGGTTCTCCCAGGAGAAGCAGCTTGACTTCAACGGGCTGTTGCTGACAGTCGGCGAACATCGGATCCTCGTCGATCCGCCTCCCATGACGCCGGACGATCTGGAACAGGTCAAACGCGGCGGGCCGATCGATTACATCATTGTCACCAATCGGGACCATGAGCGGGAGGCGGCGACGTATCAGGCCGAGTTCAAGTGCCAACTGCAGGTGCCGGAGGTCGATGCGCCGGAGATGCAGCTCAAACCGAGCAAGACCTTCAGGGACGGAGAGTTGCTTCCCGGCGGCATTTGGGTCGTCCATCTACAGGATCAGAAATCGCCTGGAGAATGCGCGCTCTTTATCCAGCAAGGCAAGGGGATTCTCATTGTGGGCGATGCGGTGATCGGAAAACCGTCCGGCTCGCTCAGTATGCTCCCGGCGGAGAAATATGTCGATGTCGCTAAAGCCAAGGAAGGGCTCCGCCGCTTGCTGAAATACAATTTCGACGCGATCCTGGTCGGGGACGGCGTCTCCATCCTCAGCGGGGCCAAACAGGCCGTCGAGCGTGTTGTCCAGAGTTGACTCCATGGTCATGCGCAACGGGCTGTCCGAAGAACTGAACCGCCAGGGCAACGAGCATTTCGCGCGCGGTCATTACACCGAAGCCTATCTCTGTTACGCGAAAGCGTTGGAGTGCGACCGCCTGACCGGCGACCGTCGCTCGCTGGTGGCGACGCTCGGCAATCTCGGCAACATCTGCGCGGTCAGTGGGCGGCGCGAAGCGGCGCAGGCCTACTATCAGGAAGTGCTCGAACTGCAAAAGATTCTCGGCGACGAACGGGGCATCGGGACGACGCTGGCCAATCTCGGGAACCTGCGCGCGGACGCGGGGGAATGGGACCGGGCTCGCGCCTACTACCTCGAGGCCCTGGACATCATGACGCGCGCACACGACGAGGCCGGCAAGGCCGTGTTGTTCTCAGACCTCGGGCTGGTGGCCAGGGAGACGGGACAGTTTGAAGAAGCGATCCGCTACTATGAGCAATCGCTGGTCCTGATGCGGCGTTTGGGCGATCAGGGCGGAGTCGCCGACGCGTGGCGCATGATGGGGCGGACTTATCTGCTCCAGAAGCGCTACGACGAGGCCATCGCCTGCTGCCAGACAAGCCAGGCCATCGCCGAGCGGGCCAAGGACGAACTACGGACCGGCGTCGCCCGCTATGTGCTGGCGCAGTGTTACGAAGAGTTAGGTCGGCTGCAGGAAGCCGCCGACCTGCTGGAGCAGGTTGTCCACATGGATCGGAAGTACCGCTTGCCGAAACTCGAGGAGAATGAGACACGCCTGGCGACCATCCGCGCCCGCCTTGCCGTCGAAGCCCGACAACAACCCCAGCCGCGAGAGAGCCGCAGATGAACGGGGCGTCGTCTTCCGCTCCGTCGTGGGAACACGTCCGATCGTTGCTGTGCCGGATTGCGCCAGAGTTTTACGAATTGGAGCCGGGCGGAGCGCTGGCTCTGGACCTGGGCAGCGAAGGGTGGATGTTGGAGGTGACGCCCGACGGGCGGTTGATCTGCCAGAACGGCCTGGCGATGGAGGACATCCAAAGCCTGATGTCCGGCGGCACGACGGAAGATCTGGGGACGGATGAGTTGGCCAAGCAGGCGAAATACTATCTCCAGCCCGCCGTCGCCAAGTGCCGCCCGTTTCTCCTCCAAGCCGGGTTCGAAGAGGAAACCGAGATGACGAACCAATACGTGGCCGTCACGTTCCACAAAATGGTCGATTTCGAGAAGCCGGAAGAACTCAAAGAGATGGTCCTGTGGTGCCAGCAACAATTCGCGTGAGCGTGACGCGCCGGACCACGCCGGCGCGCCGGTCCGCCGCCTGATTCTCTTTCAGCGTTCATCACGTGCTCATCCGTTCCTTTGAAGAATTCCGCGACGCGGTGTTCGCCTACCGCGTGCCGCGCATCA
The DNA here is from genome assembly GCA_040755395.1 of Nitrospirota bacterium. Lineage (NCBI taxonomy): Bacteria > Pseudomonadati > Nitrospirota > Nitrospirota bacterium. Next base: position 40,969 of record JBFMAX010000008.1, on the reverse strand, counting down.
TCCTCACCGCGCTCGACCTCGATCTCTTCACCGTCGTCGGCTCACGCGCTTGGACGATCGCGGAGCTGTCAAAAAAGCTGCGCGCCAGTCCGCGAGGGATGGACATTCTCTGCCGCAATCTGGCCGCCGCAGGTCTGCTTCGCAAGCGGAACGGGCTTTATCGGAACGGCCCGGCGGCCGCCGACGCCCTCAACGCGAAGAGCCCGCACTATCGGGGCGCCTATCTCGAGCTTCTGCGGGATCAGTGGAACGATTGGTCGCAACTCACCGCCTGTGTGAAGCGCGGAAAACCGGTGGACCGGCAGGACCCGGATGAACCGGCATATCGCCGCCGATTCACGTGGGCCATGCACCATCGATCGACGGCGATTGCGCCGAAGGTCGCTGCGCAGGTCGATCTTCGGAACGCCCGGACGCTGTTGGATCTCGGCGGCGGGCCGGGCACCTATGCCTTGGCCTTTCTGGCCCGCAATCCGCGGTTGCGCGCGACGGTCTGCGACCGGGCGCCGGCGTTGGGCGTTGCGCGGGAAATCGCGGCCACCCACAAGGCGGGCGACCGGCTCTCCTATCTCCCCCTGGACTTCATGCGCAAGCCTGTGCCCGGCCGATACGACGTCATCTGGTACTCCAATGTTCTGCACATTTACTCGCCGGAGGAGAATCGTGGTCTCTTTCGACGCCTCCTCCCGGCGCTCGCGCCGGGAGGCCGTCTCCTGATCCAGGATGCGTTCCTGCTGGACCGCGAAGGGTTGTATCCGGTGGAGGCGAGTCTCTTCGCCGTGACCATGTTGCTGTTCACCGAAAGAGGCAACACCTATTCGATCGCGGAGACGAGCCGGTGGTTGCGGGAAGCCGGATACGGGCGGATCAGACGTGTGAGGATGAAGAAGGGGGCCGAAGATTGGGAGGGCGGCCTGCTGGAGGCCTCACGTCCGGTTGCACGTCGAGAAACCCGCGCCCGCCCAGCGCAATCAAGAGGAAATTCAACAGGCCGGTCGATCCGCTGAGCGCGAGGACCGAGGTCCGGGTTTCCGGTCTGGTCACCTCCTGGACCAACGTCGAAATGTCCAGCGCAAGCCCGACCGTTCCATACATGACTCCGACCATCAAAGCCCACCTGGCCTTCGCCAGCAGAAACCCTCCCAGCACAATCGGAACGCCGAACAGAAATCCGTTCCAGACCACCTGCGCGGTGAGCGAAAGCGCGGCGATTGGATGCGCAACGCGCGACAGAACGGCCAGACTCATCAACGCGACGAGCAGCCCCAGCATGAGCCGATGATGATCCATGGGTCGGGACTATAACGCCGATGGCTAAGGTCGGCAAGCCGGGGCTTGCAGGAGCACCGGCCCAGTGTTAGGGTCGGTCGGGTTCAATCAGAACGCTGTTTTGCTTTATGCGTCGGCACCCCTCACAGCCTGAATCGCCGTGCGTGCTGATTTACGACGGTCAATGCCGTCTGTGCGTGGCGGCCAAGGCGGGAATCGAACGGCTCGATAGAAACGTAGAGCAATCCCCCGTCCGGTTCGTTCCGTATCAGAGCGAGGAAGCGGCGCGGTATTTGGGGGCGGAGTACCGTCCCGGCCGTCCCGATATGGCGTTCCTGGTCGGGTCCGACGGTCAGCTTCGCCGCGGGCTCGATGCATTCCTGCCTCTCTTGCCGGGCCTTCGAGGCGGCCGTCTCATGCTGGCCTTGATGCGGGTACCGCTGCTCAAGCCCCTGGCTTATCTGGCTTATTGGATCGTCGCCAGAAATCGGTATCGCTGGTTCGGCGAAGTCCATCCGCCACGCTGATCTCAGCGATCCTGCTCTCCCTCCCTAAAACATCCATGCTGCTTTCCCCCCTTTTCGAGGGGTTTGCCTGTCCTAAGCAGAATTTACTCCGGATGCCCGCACAGCCAGAATCCATCAACACTCATCCACGGAGTTTGTGACATGAAGAACTTGCTGCGCAACGTCCGGGCTGCATGGCCGATTGCAGGAATAGGACTGCTGATGTGGGCAGGACAGGGATGGGGCGGCGAGCAGCCGCGCGGCTTTCATGCCGACACCCCCGTGCTTGCGGCGGGGTTCGGTTTTCAAGCCGGCGGGGAATCGATCATCGTGATCAGGATCTACGACGCCCGGACCGGCCAGGTGCTCTCGGAAGAGTCTTTCGACTTGGCGGTGATCGAGGACGGAGCCCCGACATCCGGCCAGACGACCGGACGGATCTTCGCGGGCGGGATCGGCGGCGGGGGCTCTATAAGCGGAGAAGGTCTCTCGAAATTCCTTCTGCGGGTCTATGATGCTCAGACCGGAAGCTTTCTGTGGGAAGGCCAATTGAATCTGACGACCGGCGGCGAAGGAGAAACAGCCAGGCCCATCGCGAGGCTGGTCCGGCCCACGGTCGCGCTCAAACGGACTGCGAACCAGAGCGGCGCCGCCGTCCAGCCCTATTACCTCGTTCGAGCCCTCGATCCGAACACGGGAAGCATGGTGTGGCAGGACCAATTCGCGCTCACCGGAAGCGGTCGCGGAGCCGGCAAGCCGACAGGATATCGGCTGGTCCCGACGGCCGCGTTCCGCAACCTCGGCCATGAGTTTGAATTCATGGTGAGCGCGTACGACCGGACAAGCGAAATCCTGTTATGGGTGGACACCTTCGAGTCTTTGGAGCGAGAAGCAGCGCCGGAAGAAGAGGAGCGCGCCAGCGTGTTGCCCTTGTGGCCGGGGCGGCAGCGGAAGGCGACAGCCACCCTCGTGGTCTGGAGGAACGCCGGATCTATGTCCTGCCGGTTTTCGGCTTCGCGTGGAACTGGTCCGCCCACTGGCGCTGGAATTGGTCATAAGAGAGAAACAGCTTGTCTTGCATCGCAGCCGCCAGCGTGTGTCTTGCCTTGAGCATGGCGAGCATCTCTCCGATCCGATGCATGCCGAAGCGGTCAATGAGGTAACGCACGGCGGAGTTGGCTTCAAAGTAGGCCACCGCCGCAGTCTCCGTTGACAACCCGCCCCAACTTCCTTCCAGCGCGGTCAGGGGCAAGAGTTTCACTTCGCCCTGGATGATCTGATCCAGATCAGGCCAGGGATCGCCCGCCAATTGCATCGCCAGCCCCTCGTTCAACCAGGTGGGAAGGGCCGCGGCTTCGAGGCCCATGCGTTCATGCAGCAGCGCGTGCACGAATTCATGGCGCAACACGCGGGTCAACCAGACTTGATCGGTCAAGGCGCCTTGGGTCGGGATCTGGATGCGCCCCAGGACCGGATCGAACAACCCGTCGGCCCACATCGGGCTGCCGGTCACGCTCAGGAAGTTGTCTTTCGTATGCAGCACGACGATGATCGGTTTCGCGGGGAAATAGCCGAACTTCTGCCCGATGTCTCGATAGGCCTCTTCCAGAATCTCAAGCACACTGACCCAGGTCGTCTGGTCATCCCCGCCGTCGAACTTCACCGTGAAATGGGTGCTGCCGCGGGCGGTCATCTGGTGTTCGGTCTTCTCCGTGCGCTTGACCTTGGCGGCAACGGTCTGCAGGTAGGAGCGCAGCGCGGGATCTTGCCCGGCGCGATCGGCGGCTTGTTCCAGATGTCGGGCCGCCGCCGCCAAGTCGTCCCGTTCCTGCAGCAGATCGGCCATCGCGAGGTGAGGGAACGGTTCGGCAGGCGCTAGGCGGATCACGGTTTCCAGGAATTCCGGTGTGAGCGCGGGATCGCGCAGCTCCCAATACGCGTGAGCGAGATTGAGATGGGCCACCGGGTTGGCGGGGTCTAACGACACCGCGGTCTTGAACGCCTTGACCGACGCCTCGGTGCCGCCCGTCTTCTCTTGCTGGACGCCCAGATTGTTCCACAGGACGGCGGCGTACCGGCGAAGCTGCGGCTGGGCCAGCGCCTTGGGGGGAAGGTCGGCAAGCTTGGCCTCCGCGTCGGCGTAATTGGCTTTTTCCAGTTCCTCATGAATGTTCTTGAGCGTCGCGGCGAACTGCGAGTCCGGGATATGGCCGGGATCCATCAGGCGGGCCTGCGGGCTTTCCGCGTGAGACACGGTCTCCGGAGCCGGTTCGGTCGGTCGGGGCGCCGGCGCCTTGGTCGGTTCCGTCTTGGGTTGAGGCGGCGGAGGCGGCGGTCGGAAGGTCGGCTTGAACCAGGCGTGATATCCGACGAAGAGCGCCAACAGAAAGGCGAACGGTCCGAGAATATGGGCGATGTTGCGCCGATACATGGTATTCCCTATTGACGGGAAGTGTACCATTGCCGATCAGCCGCTCCAAATATTGTTCTAAAAATGGGCGCGAGGCTAGAGGCCCGAGGCTAGAGGTCGGAGTCTCTTCCCCCTTGCCCCGAGCCCCCCGCCTCTCGCCCAGCCATGATTGTCATCCTGCGTAGGGGAACCCAAGGCTCATGAAGACTGTATGGAATTCACGCTGAAAGGCAGCCTGCCCGTCGTTGTGCCGCTCCGGGGCCTGTGCTACCATCTGACGACTTCGCGCACCTGCAATGCCGTCGCCGCTGATTTCCGTCCTCGGTAGTCAGCGGTCGTCGCGCGGGGTAAGGGATGCCCTGATTCATGCCCGCCTCTCCGGCCGCTACCGGCGCCAACCAAACCGATCGCCTTCGGGACATCGTGCATCGCCTCGCCCGCCCCATCGAGTTCGCGAGTCGGGATGCTTACGCCCATTTGGCCACGGTGAAAAATCTCGGCCAGTTCGTCTCGGCTCAGGTGGTGCAGGCCCTGGCCGAAGCGGTTTACTCGCCACAGGTGGAAGGAGAGTTGCTAGTGCTTCGCCAGTTGTTCGCCGATTTCCATGCGGGGTTGTCTCCGGCCGAACAGAAGCGTCGCGTGGAACAGGCGCGAGCGATCATCGAGCGGCTTGCGAAGGCGGAGGCAATGGGCGAGCGGCGCGAGGCCAGGGAGACAAGCACTCGCATGGAAGGCGAGACGCGCGCGTCACGCGAGGGAGCCAGACCCCACGCGAACCTCACCCGTTGCACCAGGAAGCGCACCGGGTACCCGGAAGGGGCTTTGACCCCCTCCGGCTCTTCGGCCGCGATCGAGTTGTGGAATCTGCCCATCCGGTTCGCCAAAGGCGTTGGGCCCAAACGGACCACGGCTTTGGAACGGCTCGGCGTCAAAACCGTGGAGGAAGCCCTGTGGTTCCTGCCGTGGCGGTATGAAGACCGATCCGTGATCACGCCGATCGAACGGCTCCGCCCCGGTCTGCGGGCGACCGTCTGCGGAACGGTCACGGCTCGTTCGCTGAAGCGCATTCCGCACCGCCGGATGAGCGTGCTCGATGTGACGTTCGCCGACTCGACCGGCCGACTCCACGCTATTTTCTTCAATCAGGCATATTTGGAAGAACTGCTCGCGCCCGGCGTCCGCGTGATGATGGCCGGGCGGGTCCAGGTCGGCCGGAAATCCTGGGCCGACCTGCGGCTGGACGTCGATCAATACGAATTGCTGGAGGAGGGTGACGCTCCGCTGCATGTCGGCCGGATCGTGCCGATCTATCATGAAACCAAGGGCTGGACGTCGCGGCACATGCGGGTGCTCGTCAAGTCGCTGCTGGACCAGCATGCGGCGGCGATGCCGGACATCCTCCCGGAGCCCGTTCGCCTCCGACTCAAGCTTCCTCGTATGGCGGCGGCGATCCAGGAGGTTCATTTTCCCCGTCCCGGGACCGATCTCGAGGCTTTGGAGCGCGGGACGACGCCGGCGCATCGGCGATTGGCGTTCGAAGAACTGTTTGTGCTCCAGTTGGCGCTCGGAAGCCGTCAACGATCGGTGAAGGAAGAGGTCAAGGGTATTCGGTTCGACGTCAGGACGCCGCTGCTCGGCCGCCTTCGCACCGTGCTTCCCTTCACCCTCACCGCGGCGCAGGAGCGGGTGATCGCCGACATCCGGCGGGATATGGCGTCGCCGCGTCCGATGAACCGGCTCATTCAGGGCGACGTCGGGTGTGGGAAGACCGTCGTGGCGTTGCACGCGCTGGTCACGGCCTGCGGCTCAGGCTATCAGGCGGCGTTGATGGCCCCGACGGAAATTCTGGCCGAGCAGCATTATCTCACTCTGCGCGGGTTGCTCCGGGAACTGGGTTTGACACCGGTGCTGCTGAAGAGCGGGGGGCGGACCAAGGCGCGGACGGCGGCGTTGCAACAGATCGCCTCCGGCGAAGCCCAGGTCGTCATCGGCACGCACGCGTTGATCCAGAAAGAGGTCCGGTTCGCGAACCTGGGCCTGGCGGTCATCGACGAGCAGCACAAGTTCGGCGTCCTGCAACGGAAGACCTTGCTGGACAAGGGCTATCATCCCGATGTGTTGGTGCTCACCGCGACGCCGATCCCCCGGACCCTCGCCATGACCGTGTACGGCGATCTCGACGTGTCGGTCATTGATGCCCTGCCGCCCGGCCGCAAGCCGATCCGTACCTGGCTGTTTACAGAGTCGCAGCGGCGGCGCGCGTATCAGATTCTTCGCGACGAACTCAAGGCCGGTCGCCAAGCGTACATTGTGTATCCGCTGGTCGAAGAGTCGGAGAAAAGCGATCTCCAGGCGGCCATTCAAGGGATGGAACGGCTGCAAGCGGGAGAATTCCGCGACGCCCGCATCGGGCTGTTGCACGGACGTCTGAGCACGGATGAAAAAGAGCGAACGATGGCGGCCTTCAAGGCCGGCGAACTTCACATCCTGGTGGCGACGACTGTCATTGAAGTGGGTGTGGATGTGCCGAACGCCACGGTGATGGTGATCGAGCATGCGGAGCGGTTCGGGCTGGCGCAGTTGCACCAGTTGCGCGGGCGGGTCGGGCGCGGGGGGCAGCAGGCGTATTGCCTCCTCATCACGTCAGGTCGTCCTGCCGCCCCCTCTTCGGAGGCGCGGCGTCGCCTGGAAGCGTTGGTGAAGTCCAACGATGGGTTCGTCATTGCAGAGGAAGATCTGAAGATTCGCGGTCCCGGGGAATTTTTCGGCGTGCGACAGTGGGGCGCGCCGGAGTTTCGGGCGGCAAGCTTGATCCGCGACGCGGACCTGCTGCAGCGGGCGAGAGAGGAAGCCTTTGCGTTGCTCAAGCAGGATCCGCAGTTGGCCAAGCCCGAGCATCGCGTGTTGCGAGCGACGATGTTGCGGCGATGGCAGGCGAAATTGGAATTGGGGTCGATTAGCTGACAACAGGGCGAGCCGGGAGCGAAGCGACCGTGGGCCTCCTGCAACGACTGAAACATGACCTGAAAGCCGGATGGGCGACGGTGCGGCGGGGGACGGCCGAGGCGGCGAATCGCGCGATGGAAGAGGCGGAATTGTTGCGCCTGCGGTTGGACCTGCGCAAGTTGGACGAACGGATTCGGGACCTGTGCGGAGACATCGGCGAACGAGCCGTCGGACTGCACGAGCGCGGCGAACCGGTCGAACGCGTCATGAACGACATGGAGATCAGCCGCATGGTCCAAGAAGTCCGATCGCTTCAGGAGCAACGGAAGAAGATCGAGGCCGAGATGGATGACATCAGGAGCGGTCTGTGAGCGCGACGCAACCCGAATATCCGGACGAAAAAGTGTTGGCGGGGGTCGATGTCGGAACCTTGACGTGCCGGCTGCTGATCGCCCGGGTGTCCGAGGCAGGACGACTGACCGAGTTGCGCTCGGACCGGCGCATCCTGCGGCTGGGCGAAGGCGTCGATCGCGCGCGTACGCTGCGTCCTGAAGCGATAACCCGCGTCATTCAGACCTTGCGAGAATGGAAGCAGGTGATCGACACCTATCCGGTCGAACGGACCATCGCCGTGGCGACCAGCGCCGTCCGCGACGCGGTCAATCGCGACGAGTTTCTGCATCGGGTGAAGCGGGACATCGGCTGGGAAGTGGAGCTGATCAGCGGGGAAGAAGAAGCGCGGCGGACGATGCTCGGGATCCGGTCGGGACTGCCGGCCGATGTCTCCACGATGCTCGCGCTGGACATCGGCGGCGGCAGCACGGAGTTCATCTTCGATCGTCCAGGCTCGGCTCCGTTCGTCCGCTCGATCGATCTCGGCGTCGTCCGTCTGACGGAGCGCTTTTTTCATCATGATCCGCCGGCGGCGGACGAAGTACAAGCGGCGCGAGCGCTGATCCGCAAAGAAACGGAGACGGTGCAGGCTCAGCTCGGCGATCTGGCAGGCATCACCTTCGTCGGAACCGCCGGCACGATCACGACCTTGGCTGCGATGGCCCAGCGCCTGCCGGCCTACGAACCGGCGCGGATTCACAATTACCGGCTGAACTTAGCAACAATCCGAGATCTGGAGCAGGAGTTGTTGCGCCGGACCAAGACGCAGCGTCGGGGACTGCCTGGTCTGGAGCGCGGCCGCGAAGACGTCATCGTCGCCGGAGCGTTGATCCTGAGCACGGTGATGGAGACATTGGGCCAGTCGGACTGTCTGGTCAGCGATCTGGGATTGCGCGAAGGGGTGTTGATCGATCTGGCGAGGCGGATGGGAGACCGGTAAACGAAGAGCCAGCGCTGGCAGAGCTGTATCGCGATCCCGTAACGATGATGGCAATCGTCGATCGGATCGTCCTGATCCTGTGGATTGCGCAGCTTCTGTTCAAGCCGGTTGGCGGTTGGCATCCATGAGCCGGGGCTGGGGCGGCCTGCTCTGCTCAGACGCCGGGGTACCCATTGCCTGCCGCGTGCAATGGGTCGTACGACCGCACTAAGCGTCGCATCTGCTCGGCTGCGCAACCGGCTGCGTTCTGTGCGTCGCACGAACGCAGCTTCGGACAGTGCTCGCCGTCCGCTTCGCGGACCGCTGCTGCTCGCTAAGTCGCGGTGCCCGGGTACCCGTTGCTCCTGGGTTGCAACGGGTGAAGCGCGATTCGCGAAGCAGGCCGCTCCAGCCCCAGTGCTGAACCCGCACGGTTTCCAGAAAATCCCACTGATGCTTAGGCTGTGATCGAACGAATATCGAGTTGCTCGCACCGGCGTGCTGAACTACAATGCAGGCCATTGAAAGGGGCGGTTATGACAAGCACAAAGGTAAGCCGGCATCGCAGAAGAGAGCCGAAGATCGTGGTTGCCGAGCCTCTCCTGACGATTCTGCTTGCGAAGGACAACGGCTACTTCTGTGCCAAGTGTCCGGAATTGGATCTCGTGACAGAACTCCCGACCGCCGATGCCGCTTTGGAAGATCTCATTGAGGCCATTCAGGACTATGCCAAGGAATATCTCCGGGATCGCGATCGGTACGCCGCGAGTCCCAACCGAGCCCACCACCTTCCCTACATCGAAGCCATTGCTGCGTGTAAGACTGATTGGGAGTTGCGTACGTTGATCGAGATCAAGCATGGCCTCGTTCACGTATAACGATTTCCGCGTTGTCCTCAAACGCGCAGGGTTCGAAAAACTCCGATCAGAAAAACACGAAACCTGGCGGAAGTTCCTGCCGAACGGCTCGATCCTGCGAGTCCGAATCAGCCACCGGCACAAACGAGACATTCCTAAGTGGCTGTTCCACGAAATGCTTCGACAAGCAGGGCTGACGCTCGAAGAATTTCGGACGTTGCTCGACTCTTAAGGGCCTGAGGCCGCGAAGACGCCATCGTCGCCGGAGCGTTGATCCTGAGCACGGTGATGGAGACATTGGGCCAGTCGGACTGTCTGGTCAGCGATCTAGGACTCCGCGAAGGGGTGTTGATTGCTTTGGCGAAGCGGATCACAGAACGGTGAATAGGGGGCGCGAGTCTGAGCTGGGCGCGGCGCTTCATGCTCACGCAACGCCCGGTCTCGGACACCCCTCGTTGGACGCGCGTAGTTAAGCGCACCCACCACATCCTCGCGGATTAGTGTGAGGGCATGAAGAAGCGCCATGTCTGAACCAAATCTCCCTTCAGATCGAGAAGCTTAAGGACTCTCAATCGATGACACCAAGTAGATCCCAGCAACTTTGCGTCATTTGCGGCAGAAATGTGGCAACTACCAGAGACCATATCCCTCCCAGGAGCATTTTCCCCACCCCACGACCAAGTGATCTGATCACGGTCCCTGCTTGCGCAAGTTGCAACATGGGTATGTCGGGGCTTGACGAGAAGTTCAGAATGTACCTCAGTCTTCAAGCGGGAGTGGATTCACCCGAAGCGCAGAAGCTCTGGGAAAATCATGCAGTGAGGACAATGCGTCATAACAAAACACTCAGAAACGAAATTCTCGCCAGAACTGAACCCGTATACCTAACAACCAAGGCAGGCGTTATTTTCGATAAAGGCTGTCGAGTTCTCTGGGATAGCCAGGCACACGACAAGACAATAGAGCGGATCATACGGGGGCTCTATTTTCACCATTTTGGTGAAATTCTTAGCGACCGTGTAACGATGAAGGTGCAATGGCTACGAAAACTGACTTCTGATATGGATTGGGCGTCGCAAGGGTGGCACTCGAACTCCATAGGCGGGAATATCGTTCTTTACAGATTTGCAAGGGCTAAAGATAATCCGCTCACCTCAGGCTGGATTTTCCAGTTCTATCGAAAACATTGGGCAAGTGGCTATACCCTCCCTGCTGATTTCAGCTTGAAGAGCTAATGCACTGTACTTGGTCCCCTCTCTTGGTCAAACCTCTTTAAACTCGCCGGTGGGCGTGGTGCAGACTAAAACTTGATTGAGAGAAAAAGGGGTCGGGAGTCGTTTTATGATTGAGCACTATTAATACTCCCGGCTAAGACTTCTGACCCCTTTTTCTCCCACACCCGTCAAAAAGGTCGCTCACACCTTTTCCCCTTTCCCAGTACAGGCAGGCGGCTGAAAGGGGAAACTCGCGGGCGCCCGAAAGGGGTGGGCCGTTCAGAAATTGCACTCTGGGCCAGATTTTCTTTGATTTTCTTTGTATCTTATCTGCCGTCTAATGGCCGGGTTCAGGGGCGCAGGCCAGCAAGCGGAGCGCCGCTGGCCTGCGCCCCCCTGGAACCCGAAGTTAAATTGCGCCATCTACGTCTGCGTAGTGGCTGCCTTGCCACCAAGGGATCTAGCAATCTCAACTACCTTCAGATCAGTTTCGGCCGAGCCCTTGGAATCGAGAAAGCCCGTGGGCACCGACCCGAATATAGCCCGGGTGGTTTCCATGAGAACGGCGTCCTTGGTGGCATCATCGCTTGCAGCGTGGGAGAAGGCCTGGAAAGTCTGCAGACTCAGGGCGCGGTGCCGGTTGACGGTAGCGAGATGCATGAGCGACTTATAGGTCCGGCCACACCACAAGGTCGCCGTGAAGAGCACAATCAAGACGGCCACCTTTCCCCCGAAGCGCTGAAGTACAACGGTCGGATCGGACGTGTTGACAGGCCAAAGCCACATGGCGGCGGTGAAAGCTAGGGTTATGAGAGCTAGCACGCCTGTCAACCAAAGCCACTTCGTGGCACGAGTGTCTAGAGTGGCTGCCTCATTTTTGAAGTCTTGCGTGAAAACCGCTGCTCCAGCTGCAGCGGAGGCCTCGCGAGCCTGGGTGATTATCGTCTCGATCTCTCGCTGTCGATTCTCAATCGTTGTCTTCGCGGTGTCCACCAAGGCCTGCGCTTGGGTCACAGTTGCTGTGAGAGTTTCAATATTCTTCGCAACATCGCCCTTCTGGTACGCGAGGAAGGGGATCCATGGACTTGACACAGAATAGAGCTGATCCGCCCGACTATGGACTTCTTGAACGAGTTGGTCTCGGACCTGGATCGGTGCGTGCTGCTCGATATTGAACCGATCGATGCGGGTGTAGAGCGTTACGACTTGATCCACCTCACTTTGAATCTGCGCCATCGCGGAGTCAGTGAGGTAATCAAGGGGGAGCACACTAAGGTGAGCAAGAATCTCGAAGATCCGACGAAAATCGGACGAGGCCTTCTCAAAGGAGATCGACCCCCACTGAGACCGAGCTTCCAGACTCTTCTCGCGAAACGCTAGCGCGCCGCCAATCTTTTCACGGAGCGTCTTCGCGGCTTCTTGTGTGGCCATGTCAATTCTCCCTTGCGCAATCTAACCATTAAGTCTGCTGCAGGTTACCCGCGACGCATAGCACGGGAACCTACGCAGCTCACTGGATGGCAAGCCTAAAAGGAAATCCGACACTTATCAAGACATCGCGCCGTTAAGCTGTCTGAGATAGACTGCGAATCCTGCGGTCTATCCGGCTATCAGCCCGCAGTATATCCAGCCACCAAGTTGCAGTCAGAAACGATCTGCAGGACTGTCTACGCCCTGCCCATCTCGATTCAGGACATGTGTGTAGATCATGGTCGTACTCACGTCGGTGTGTCCCAACAGCTCTTGCACCGTGCGCATGTCGTAGCCGTCTTCCAACAGATGAGTGGCGAACGAGTTCCGCAAGGTATGACAACTCGCCGGCTTGGGCATCCCTGCTTTGAGCGGGGCCTCCTTCATGGCTTTTTGCATGACTGATTCGTCAAGGCGCTCACATGAGACGGCGACGCCAAGCTTGAGAGGAACTGCCCGATTTCCGGTTCGGCCATGTCTGCCAAGGGCCGCGGGCCATGAAAGATCATGAAGCGCCTGACCCACTGACTGTAGGCCTGCTCGGTGTGGCGGCTCAGATGTCGGGCGCGGGCGGCAAGACGCACCTGATTGAGGAGCAGATGGTCTCCCGGAACGGTCGGACGGACGACTGGGACACCTGCAGACATGTCATGGTGAGCGCCGTTGAGTGGACGAAGAGCAGCATCGACTTCCGTCGGCTCTCCGGCGAAGAGGGCCAGCAGGTGTGTGATGATCCCCTTCGTGTGAGGTGCGGTCCGATGTTGTTGCTGCTGTGCCACCGTCGCCCGGCCACGGTCTTAACCTTGGCGACACGCTCGCGATAATACGGCAGAGACACGATCAGCTTTCCTTCCGTCCCTCGCCTGATGCCGAATCGGCGCTGTCGGCATGCTCAATCCTTCACCGGCACTGGCCTCCGCATGTCTTGTTGCTCTTGCCAGCGCTTCCATCTGTCCACACCTCCGATGTGAACGCATGGACCAGCGCGGCACATTCTCCGTCGATTCGCTGGCTCCGTCAAGGCCCATCTAGCCAATCGGCCTGAGAAATGCTGTTTTTTGAGGAGAGAAAAAGGGGTCGGGAGTCTTAATAGTGCTCAGTCAGAAAACGACTCCCGACCCCTTTTCTTGTTTCCCGACGGCCGCAGTAGAGCCAACGCGGGTGCCAGTCCCGGAAACAGAAGAGGCGAGCGAGCTTGGAAGCATCGTCTAATAGGGCGGCGCCCAATCGACAGGCATGATTCGTGGTTCAGCCAGGCTGCCTTCCGAACCCTACCTTGCGGAATTGTGACTGTTTGAGTTTATCCGGTCGCGTCATACCTGAGGAGATTCAGGAGGCACGTCGTTGGCTTACCTTCGCCGAGAGGCTTCCATTTTCGGCAGACAACATTTCTTAAACTTTTTCGTACTTCCGCAGAGACAAGGATCATTTCTGCCGGGAATCTTACTGCCCGGCGCCGGCGTGGGTGCCGGTTCTGTCTCGATCAACTTCTCCATTTCAGGATCGTACGCCCAAGGCCATTCAGCCCATGCTGCACAGTGAAACGGCTTCGAGGGATCAGACACTACGACTCCAAATCCTATGCTCGTGGTGCATTTTCTCCTGTACTTCTCCAACAGGGTGCGAGATTGAGTGTTCCGCAGGAGGGCGTCTGCAGCTTGACCTTTTGTCGCAACAATCGAAATGGCCAGATCGCGTTCAGTATGAGTAAGCCTTCGGAATGAGTCGGCATTGAGTGATTGAGACCGTAAATCTCTGAACATCCTTGCGACAATCTCCAGCGCCCTATCAGACAGGGAAAGGAGACTAAATGCGATCCAGCGTGCATCTTTATCGCTTTCATGCCTCCGGAGTTCCTGAAGGATATCCTCCACCTCTTGGGGAATTTCAAGGCGGAGCTGGGGCGCATCTTTACGATCCCCTCTTCTGTGAGCCATCACCTCATCGAATGGTTCCTGAAAGCCGGAAAGGCTTACCCAATCAGGCTTCTTCATGCCTTCCCGTTCCCATATCCGATTGGCCTGAAGTCTGGTCTTTAAATAGGCACCGAACAGATCTATCTCGTCGGCCTGGATATTAACCACCTCTCTTTGTATAGCCAGTCTTCGCTCTGCATAATGTAGGAACGCGTCCGGCCCAGGGCAAAACTGAGTCACGAGGTCAAGGTCTGCAACCGAGATGGCCCACGGGTATTGCCCGTCTCTAAAGAGTCCCAACCCTTGAATCGACGCCAATCGTGTTGCAATGCGAGCCAAATGGTGGAGGGATACCGTGATCAGGTATGTGCGCTGGATCTCATCACGCCGAACGACAAGAGTCCTGCCTGTACCATTTTCGAGGAAAACAGCCTCCGGGACCGACTGAATGTACCGGGCAGCGCGTCTCGCCTGTTCAAAGGCATCGGTGACGTTTGCCTTCACATCGCTCCTGAGACGGACCAGATCGCCGAGTTGGGATGCAAACCGGAACTGCGCAGCCTTGGTCTCAATCACCACCAGGAAGGGCAGCCAATGGATTGCTGCGTCCAATTCTGCCGTAGCCCCCTGGCCTCGGTCGGGGTCGGGGTAGGTCAGCTTTCGGTAAATCGTTTCGGCCGGGAAGACGCGCTGAACCAGAACCGCAAGTCTATCCTCAAGCCACCGGCCTCTGTGTTGTTGGTAGGCACCGCTGTAGAAAGCCTGATCCTGTCGAGCGATGTCCTCGAATGCACGCCAGAGTTGATCCACGGCATTCGAGATATCGCCAAGCAAGACACGATTACCGGGCAGCACGAACAGCGGGCGGTGTCTCACTTCCACTGGATCGTGCATCACCTTTCTGGCTTGCGGTGTACAGCCAATTAGGGCGATCAGTCCTTCCCATTCTTTCAGGGTGGGTTCTGGTGACAACTTGGTAAGTTCCCGGGGCACAGACACCGCATCTGGAGGCACATTGGCCAGTGTTTGTGCATAGCCAAGAAACCCTGCCTGTTGGGCAGAGTGGGCAGTGGATAGGAGGGTTTGTTGTTCGACCTTCAGCTGGCTTTTCTTTGTTCGCCGTGCCTCCTTCCAGGCCTTTTCAGCCGACAGACGACCATCCACTAATTTGAAGCGCCATTCGTTTCCGAGATCCTCTTCGGCACGCAAGATGGCCAGGAGCAGATCAATTGCTCGGCGCGGACCAATGCCGGCACGGCTTGAAAACCATTCCTCGAAGTGGCCTTGAACTTCGGAAATCTCTTGCATGGTTTGCTCGGGATAGGCCGATCCACGAACAACTCTTGTATCGATCACGACATGTCTGATGAGAGCCTTGAGGTCAAGCGGTAGGTTGCTCCCTTCGGTCTGCTCCTCCCGAAAACTGTTCCCTTGGATATACGATCCGAGAAGTATCTCGACGAGTTCCAGAGTTCGTTCTACGCCTTGCGGTGTGAGAGGGCCTTTGGGAGGATTCCCGAAGAGTGGAAGGAGATGGTAGGCGAGCAGTTCCGTCTTGACCGAAACAGTGCCGTGCGTTGCATCTGAGGCACTCCCTGGTGGGACCAGCGTGAGCATGACCATGACGGTCGTAAAAAGGCGCTCTGGTCCTACTTCGAGAGCGAGCGATTGAAGTTCGGCTATGGCGGCCTGTTCTACTTGTTGCGCCTTGACTGTAATTTCCGCAAAGAGTCTATCCAATTCTCTTTGTTCCACCGGACGGATCCCACCTTAGGATTCGTAGTATAGAGCCAGTACCGGGCTTTTCAAGGGGCCAGGAGCAAAGGAAAGATCGAAGGGAGGGAACTATCGTCCGGGGAGGCGAGGTCAGGCTTTGATATTTTAACAATTCAGGGAAAAGAAAAGAGGCCGGGAGTCTTAGATTCGATCATCGTGCGCAAGGTTGGCGGTGGTGGCGGTGTATTGAACTGGAGGCACATGCGATCGCACTGTCGTCAAGATGGCCAAGCCCTTATGCCAACAACGACTCCTGATAATCATCTCGAAGGCTCCTCATGTGGCGTATACCGTCACGGTGTGTGCGCACGATACGCACAGGGGGAAGAAAAAAGGGGTCGGGAGTCTTAATAGTGCTCAGTCATAAAACGACTCCCGACCCCTTTTCTTCCCTCCCGTTCTCTGGGGCACACGAGGTGCCAGGGGCGAAAGGAGCCGCTCGACACGCTCCTTCTATGCCTTGATCCTGATGAGTGACGGGTGCGACTCAGCATCCTGAGTCGACACCACCGGAACGAGAACGGGGATGCGCGTCAGCACTCGCCTCCGGGGAGGAGGGCTAGACGTGAAGGACGCACGCCGCGTGCACCCAGCGCGGCGCGCAGAGGATTCTTTTCCCCTTGACTAGAGCCTTCGAGATGGGCGACCCCTTTTATACCTCCCGGAGCCGGCTCGAACCGGTTGTTATGCGGCTTTGACTTCTACCACTTCGGCCGTCGATGAGGGAGGCGGGATCGGCTGCCCTTCATGTTTCAGATCTTCCAGATGGAGCTCAATGGCCTCACGGATGAGGTCCAGTACTTCCTCCCTCGTTTCTCCGGCAGCGACACAGCCGGGAAGGTCCGGGACGTGGGCTCCGTAGGACGTAGGACCTTTTTCAACGATGACAAGATATCGCATAGAGGTTCACTCCTGCTTCTTGAGACCCGCCTGCTTGAGCGCGCTGTTCAGTGTTCCGGGCGGTACATCCACGCCAGGGTTTCCCGACACCGTAACCGTCCCTTTCTTCACTCGGTGATGAAATTGACGATGGCTGCCTTTCGTTCGAACAAGAAACCAGCCATCGGCTTCGATCAAGGCGATCAGTTCACGTACCTTCATCCAAGAATTCTACACGAGGAGGAGGCGTGCCGCAAACGGCCCGCGCTAGCCTCGGGGCCGTCCGGGTGGCGCTTCGGTTCAAGGAGAGAAAAAGGGGTCGGGAGTCTTCATAGTGCTCAGTCATAACACGACTCCCGCCCGCCCCTTTCTCCTCGCCACCTCTTTAACAATCTCAGGGACACAACCCTAAGTGGTCCTTGACGTGCTCAATGAATCGGCGGAGAATGCGCCGCGCCGGGTCAGGCGTTTCCCATCAGGGGCTTGGACAGATGGAAGAGCTAGCGTGGCAGAGAAAAAGGGGTCGTGGCAGAGAAAAAGGGGTCGGGAGTCTTAATAGTGCTCAGTCATAAAACGACTCCCGACCCCTTTTCTTCGATTCAGGAAGTCGTCATCGATCTGCTGTTGGCGGACTCGGAGTATCTTCGGACCGCGTTGTCCCGTCGGCGGATCGTTAAATTCGACTCACTACAGACGCCCATTTTGACTATAGAGGATCTTATTGTGCTGAAAACCTTGGCCGGGCGTCTTCAGGATCAGGCCGATCTGGAAAAAATCAGAGCTCGCCAAGACGACTTGCACATCGATTGGAACTATGCTGAGAAATGGAGCGCTAGACTTGGTTTTCGAACATAGTGCGTTGCCCTACCGCTGGGAATACCACCGGAAGCCCTTCGCCTCCGTGAACGCCGGTTTGGGCGCCGCGCCGGGTTTCTCCAGCAGCAGCACTTTGAAATCCCACAGACCGAACCAGGCCGGGTCGCCGATCTTGTGATAGTGACAGCCGCGCAGTTTCGGCAACATGTCGCCCAGCGCCTTGGCCAGTTCTGGCTCGGTATAAGCCCGGATGGCGAAGGATTTGCCCTGCGCTTCACAGAATCGCTGGATGGCGTAGGCGGCGCCCGTGCACAGGACAGGAGTATCAGGTTTGATGCCCAGGAACTGCGGCAAGGCGACATACTGCTCCTGAAAGCCGAGCCAGCGCGCCAGATGGCGCAAGTGCGTGTATTGGACTTCGTACTCGGTGTGGCCCGGCAGCTTCACGGGAGCCGGCCAGCCGGTGTCAATGCCGAACTCGATCAGGATGGCCCGCCCGCCCGGTCTGAGAACCCGCCACAGCTCCGAGACGAAGCGGAACGGCCCGAGATTGAAGATGAATTCGTCGGGCAGATCCTGTCCCAGGGGAAGACGGGTGCGCCTGATCCAGTCGATCGCCTCCTGGTGAGCGGGCGTCTCGCCCTTGTCCGCCTGCACCTCCCGCTTCGTCAACTGCACCGGCGTCATGTCCGCGAGGTTCTCGTTGTCGATGACAAGATCGACGGTGGCATCCTTGAAGGGCAACCATTCCGCGTTTGCTTGTGTTGCGGAGCGCTTCCAGCCGGCGCTGTGGGCCATAGCGAGTTGCGACTTCACAAACGGCTTCGTCACGTCCAGAAAGAGGTAGTGGACGTCTTCCTTTTCGCGCGGAGAAAGTTCCTGTGCCATCTCCCGCGCCACGTACCCGAGGCCGCCGCCGACTTCGAGGAGCACCCGCGGTTTCGGCGACCACCAACCCAAGCGGCGGAGGTGTTTGGCGAGGAGGCGTCCATAGGTTTGCCCTTGGAGGGCGTCGGAGGGCTCTCTGAACAGGTGTGACACGGTCGTTTCGATCGTGTCGAAATGACCTTCCTCCTTGGCGATGTCGTGCAGATGAAATTCGGACAGGTGCTCTTCTCCCTCGAACCCCTCTTGACCCGACCACTTGTCTCGAATCTGTTGCAGGAGCAGGTCCCACTTGGCGCCGAGACGGTGGTCGCCGGCCGGCGGGTTCACCCCGAAGTAGCAGAGGGAGTAGCCCGGCAGGGACCAATGTTCTAAGCACCAGCGGCCGGTCTGCCCGTCCGGGCCGCAGACCCATCTGCCGTACTTATTGAGCAGCGCCTCCACGGTGATGTGTCCGTCCATCGAGGTCAGCAACTCGATGCCGAGTCCGTTCAGGCGAACAAGGGGAAGGTTGTCATCCAGCGGAGTCAGCCACCATTCGTCTGAGCCGTGCTGGTAGGCCACCATGTCAGGCATGCGCCAAGCTCGGAGCTTGAGGACCGCATCGGTCAACGCCAGGGGTTCTCGGATTGCGGCGGTCGTTTTCATCGAGCGGGCTCGGTTCTGTTACCGATGGACTCGGGGAGTGCCAGAGTACACGATGGACTCGGCTATCGCAAGCTGTCGGGCAAGCGGTTCGGCGGGGAAAGCGGCTAAGATATTGGAGAGGGCGAGATCAGGGGGTGGCCTCAAAAGAGATCGACAGACGTGTCGATTCGTGCTAGGTCTGAGAAGAGACGGGTACGTGCTCGACGACCGTGAGGATACCCTGCATGATCGGGTGGACCCGGCAATGGTAGGGATATTGTCCTGGTGGGAGGCTGGGAATCGTGTAGCTCCCGTCAGGTTCCATGGTGCCGGAGTCAAACGCGCACACCGCCCCTTCTTCGACGCAGCCGTTGTGGGTGACGGTGTGATGCGTCGGTGTGGGATTATCCCAGCGGATCGGCGCGCCTGCCGAGACCACCGCTTTCGCCGGCACAAAATAGGGGGACCCGTTCTCGATCGTGATGTGAAGCTGGGGCGCCGCGGCGACACCCGGCCAAGCGGCCGCAAGGACCAGGGCACAGGTCACTATGGTGATCAATGGCAACGTTCTCATGCTGGCGTCTCATCCGGCGCAAGCGGCCGTTCGCTCCTAATTGATAAGAGCCTCAGAAAGGCGGAAAGGATTCGTCACCGATGGGGCGACTCCTGTTCGGCGTCCTGGCCGTGGCGGTTTCTGCCATGACCGTGATCCGTCCTCCTGCTCACGCGTTTTGGTTGATCTCGCTCGCCGTGACCGAATGGGGCTATTGGTTAATTTTATCATTGCTCCTGCTCTGGCTTCCCGGTTGGCGAGAGAAGACGACTCGGCTGATCGGGGCGTTCCTGGGACTGGTGGCCTGCGGTTTACTGCTGAACCCGGTGCTGCAAGCCGTTTCTCTCGCCAGACACCTGCCGGCTCAGCTCACCGCCGCCTTCGGCGACGTGACAGTGCCGGAGCCGAAGCCGGCTGCTCCAAGGCCCTCTGCGTTGGTGCTGACCGAGCTGTTTACCGGTGTGCGAACTCCGGAAGTGCTCATGCGAACCGTCGTCTACGCGCTCAAGGAGGGGACTGAACTTCGGATGGATGTGTATCACTCCTCTGATTCCTCCCCGGCCCCGGTTGTCAACGGTGCCGTGTCGGCCAAGGCGCCCTGCGTTGTCGTCTTGCATGGCGGGTCCTGGCAGGCCGGTGATCGGACTGAACAGAGCCGTTTCAACGCCTACCTGGCTGCCCGTGGCTCTGTGGTCGCTGCAGTAGACTATCGGCTCGCCCCGCAGTGGCGGTTTCCTGCCGCCAGGGATGATGTCGCCGATGCGATCAGCTACCTCAAGACGCGTGCGGCTGAGTTCGGCATCGATCCGGACCGCTTCGCGCTGGTCGGCCGGTCGGCTGGAGGCCAACTGGCACTCTTGACGGCCTATGCCTCTGGAGATCCTGCGATCAAGGGCGTGGCGGCGTTGTATGCTCCGACCGATCTCTCATACGCCTATCAGAATCCCGGCAACCCGGCCGTCATCGATACTCGCGGACTCCTGAGGGCCTATATCGGCATGTCTCTTGACGACGCGCCCGCTTTGTATGAAGCTGCTTCCCCGTTGAATGCGGTCGTAACCAAGACGGTGCCCACCCTCTTGATTCATGGTCAGCGGGACGAGCTCGTCTTGCCGGCACAAAGCGCGCGGTTGGCCGCCAAGCTTGCGCAAACAGGCAGTTCCCATCTGTATATCCGACTGCCCTGGGCAACCCATGGCTGCGATGTCAATTTCAACGGTCCGTGCGGGCAGATCAGCACCTATGCGATTGAGCGATTCTTGGCCGCCGTCCTGCGATAAGCTCGCAGCGGCGATGCGGCTCGGTCTTCGGTACAGGTTCCTGATCCTTCAGGCGGCGGCTGTCTGGCTCATCGCCCCTTCGGTCGCCGCGGCATTTTCGATCACCTCGCCCCGTTCCGATGCGGTGTTGCAGGCCGGGCAGGACGTGCCGGTCTCCGTCGATATCGGGTCCGAGATCGGCCTCCGCCGCGTACAGTACTTGTGGTTTCGTCAAGGAGAAGAGCCGGTCGCCACGCAGCAGGCGACTCCCGCCCTCGTGGCGACTGAGGCCTCGACTCCGCCGTTCGGCGGGATACTCCGCGTGCCCGTGGATGCAATCGGAACGTTGCGTCTTCTGGCAGTGGGCGAAGTGGTGCGTGGCCGGCTGGAGGGCCGGGAAGAGTTCGATGAAATCCTGGTGCACGTCGAGCCCGCCGCTGAGCTGTCGACCATCGAGTTCGCGGTGGAGAAACCTTGGCGACTGGATACGATCGGAAAAATAGTTGATATTCCCGTGGTCGGACAGTTCGCCGACGGGGTCCTGCGACGCATCGGAGGCGCGTCGGCCGGGAGCACATACCGTTCTTCGGATGAACGGGTGGTCCGGGTATTCCCGGAGGGTTTGGCCCAGGTCGTCGGAAACGGACGGGCCGCGATCGCGGTGGCCAATCGAGGCAAAGTCGGGACTCTGGATGTTGTGGTGGACGGCAACTCGGAGCCCAATCGAGCCCCCATCGCGCGAGCCGGCCCGGATTTGACGGTCAAATCCGGGGCGACCGTCGTGCTGAACGGCATACAGAGCACGGATCCGGACGGTGATCCGTTGCGTTACGAATGGAAGCAGATCCGCGGTCACAAGGTGACCCTCTTCAACGTGGACGAGGCAAAGGCGACGTTCGTGGCGCCGAAGGTCTCACGCAGGCGGCTGTTGCAGTTCAGGCTCAGAGTCACCGACATGACGGGACCCGATACCGTCAAAGGGGCCGACAGTTTTCCGTCCGTGGTCAGTGTGTGGGTAGAACCGTGACGCCAGAGGCGGGCCGATGCTCCCGCGCAGGTATTCCGCCGGGGGAACTGATGCCCTCTACGTAGAGAGTGTTTGCCATGGACGGTTGCATCGCGATACTCATTCGTGCTAGATGGAGACCCCGAAAAAATTCCAGCCGCGCAGCGGCTCATTGAGGAGGACTGCCGATGGCGAAAAAGAAAAAGGCGATGAAGAAAAAGGCGAAGGCCGCCGCGACGAGGTCGCGGGCCAAGGCGAAGTCGAGACCAAAGAAAAAGGTTGCCGCGAAAAAAGCGACGGCCAAGCGCCCATCGGCCAAAGCGGCCAAGGCCAGGAGAGCGAAGGCCGCTGCGAAGGCGCCGAAGAAGAAGGCTCCGGCGAAGGCGAAAAAGGCCGCCAAACCGGCCCCGGTGTCCGCTGAGCCGAAAGCGGCGGCCGGGCCGGAGAAGGCTGCGGCGGAGCCGAAACTGCCTGATCTTGATCGAGAGATGGCGGAGGACATGGAGATGCCCGAAGACGTGGACGAAGTGGAAGAGGACATGCAGGAGCATCTCTCGCTCGAGGACGAGGATGACGACGTGGACTACCTCGAGAAATCCGAAGACTTGCTAGACGATAACGACGACTTTCGGAATAATTGACCAGGATGTTCTCTTTCTGCAGGAAACAGCCGCCCCGGTTGCGCTGATGCCTTTGAGCGAATGCAGAGTCGTATCGCAGCGAGGAATCGCTCGTCGGCTGGATTGCCGGCAAGGACGGTTCCTCGCCGGCGATCTTCAGCGCGGTCATTGACGCTTTTTCCAGCTCGACGCCGACCCGCCGGCTTCTCGCTATCTCAAGAGATGTTTCACTCCGATGAGCCATTTTCTGTTCGTGGCCGGCGCCCTTCGTGAACGAAGCTCCGGCGAAAGCGCGGAACTGCAATTGACTCATGAGCTGTGGGGACTCAGGACTGCGCTCATTCGGGACAACCTGCAAAGGCTCCTGACCGCGGAGTCCTGCGGCCTGGTCTATGTCCTCAAATCGGGAATCTGCGCGCACTTTCGGATCGTCTCGGGCGTCCTGCCGTTCGACCGGCTTGACGATCTGCTCAAGGATGAGTTGCGTAACGAAGCTCGCTTCGGCTTCATCCGTATCAGGCTCGTCAACCGATGGGAGTCGTCGCCGGGCGAGAGCCAGGCGCTCTTACAAAAGGTCCTTCAGATCCCCGACCAGGCGGAACTCGCGCGGCGGTTGAATCTGGGAATGCACGTGCTGACGCAAGAAGAATATGAGGCGATTCTCGGAGCGTTGGGGTAAGTAGAGAAACTCCTTACAGCTTCCGGCCCGTCACGAGTTCATAGGCTTCCTCGACCGTGTGCACTTCCTTGATCGTGGCATTCAGTTCGACGCCCAGCCCGGTCAGATTCCAGCGCGGTTCGTATAGTTGACCGGCCGGGATGAGAACCGTTCGATAGCCCTCGCGGACGGCGGCGCGAACTTTGTCGGGAATCGAGCCGACCGGTCCGATGGTGCCGTCCGGTCGGATCGTCCCGGTCAGGGCCACGCCGCGTTGGATCGGATCGCCTTTGAACATCGCGATAAATCCGACCGCCATGGCGGCTCCGGCGCTGGGACCGTCGCTGGTGGTCGGGAGGTACGTCACTCCTTGAACTGAGACGGTCCCGGTATGCGGGACGGAAGGGGTCCGTTCGACCGCGTAGCGAAAGGCGACCACCATCGCGTCCAAATGGGCTTGCCCCAGGGTGACGCCAGCGTCGAGCCATTTCAGGGCGACGGGGTTTGGGTCGGGTTTCTGGTCCCAATGCAACAGCAGGATCTCAAAGACACCGCGATCGTTGGACTTGTAGGAGGCCAACACCGGCATCTCGCCGACCGATTCGGCCGCCGCGTCCGTCGGCCGCGCGCAGGCGACGGCGATGCAGAGGAGAACGAAAGTTGTGAGACCGGCCAGGAAAAAGCGGATGCTGCGGCGCGGCATGAACGGGCAGCTCCTCGTCCAAACGAGTCCGTCGCAATTATTGTAAGAGGCCGGGGTGACTCTGTAAACGATTCGCTCACCTTGCTCCTGGTCGGTGGAGCTTCGCGCAAGGTCTCCGCGTGAAACGACTCATGTGGTTCCGGTCTTCCTTC
Source organism: Nitrospirota bacterium (assembly GCA_040755395.1). Classification (NCBI taxonomy): domain Bacteria; kingdom Pseudomonadati; phylum Nitrospirota; species Nitrospirota bacterium. The sequence goes on along the minus strand of JBFMAX010000008.1, from coordinate 17,135 downwards.
GTCGTCGCCGGTGGGTGTCTGCCGCCGCTCATCGGTCTCCTGTGCGCGAGTCCTCTTCCGGCGGCCTGCACGGAAGAGTCCATCGCCGGAACGGCGGAACAGATGTTCGTGAGGCATTTGACCGGATGCTCGGAGCAGGAGCAAACGGCTCGCGCGGTCACGGCCGAGGAGTTGCTGGCCGCCTTGAATTCAGGAAAAGGCGTCGATCTCGCCGGGGTTGTCGTCAGCGGCGATCTCAGGCTCGATGAGCTGACCCCCGTGCCGGTCGATGCGATCCTCGGTCTTTCGGCAGACGAGCGGAATGCCGTCTCGGGGCTGAACGTGCGGGAAGTCAGATTGGTCTCAGGGCCTCTGTCGATTCGGGATTCGGTGGTCAAAGGCACGATCAGCACCGGCATCAAAGAGGGGTACGTGCTGATGCGCGGGCCCGTCATCTTGACCGGCACGGTCTTTGAGCATTTGCTGGATTTGTCGCGCTGTGTCTTTCTCGGACCGGTGGACCTTTCGAAGGCCGTGATCCTTCGGGAAGGGTTCTTTGTTCATGGCCGGTTCACCGGCCAAGCCCGGTTTGCCCAAACCGCCTTCGGCGTCCACTCACGGTTCTTCCGTTCGGTCTTCGCCGAACCCGTGACCTATGTTCAGGCCGAATTCAACGGCCTGGCTGAGTTTCTGGAGGTCACGTTTCAGAAGGATGTCGACTTCTCGCAGGCAACCTTCAAAATGGGCACCGGCTTTTCCGGGAGCGAGTTTCTGAAGAGGGCCGACTTTTCCGAAGCCGTCTTCGAGCGGGAAGCGTTTTTTCTGTTCTCCATGTTCGGGGAAGACGCCTCGTTCCGCCAAGCCACCTTTCGGTCGGTTGCGGACTTCTCGGACAGCCAATTCAAGGGGAGCGAAGATTTTACAAACACCCGGTTTGAGAAGCAGCCACAGTTTACAAGGGCCCAACTGGTTGGTGGTCGCTCCACGCCCTTCCAAGCCCGAGGCTCGATCTTCCAACTCGCCTTCACCGCCGTCTTGTTGTTGTTCGCCGCAGCCTTAGTGGCGTATCTCATCAGGGCGAGATAACAGACGCAGGCTGTGCATCCCCTATATGTAGATTTGGGGCTTGCTCGTACCACCATAAGCTGATATAAGGGGCCGACCGCAGTTTCGAAGTGGAGAGTGCCGTGGAACAGGGGGAACTGGCGTATCAGGTGCGCCTGGAGAAATTTGAAGGGCCGTTGGACCTGCTTCTGCACCTGATCAAAAAGAACGAAATCAACATCTACGACATCCCCATCGCCCTCATCACCCGACAGTACCTCGACTATCTGAACACCCTGAAGGCTCTGAACCTGTCGGTGGCGGGCGAATTTCTGGTGATGGCGGCGACCCTGCTGCACATCAAGTCCCGCATGTTGCTGCCGTCGGAGGAGGGAGAAACCGACGAGGAAGACGGTCCGGATCCTCGGGAAGAACTGGTCCGACGCTTGCTCGAGTACAAGCGGTTCAAGGAGGCCGCGAACCAATTCGACAGCCGGGAACGCCTGTGGCGCGATGTGTTTGTCAGGGAACAAGGACCCCCGATGCGGGTCCGCTCGGAAGAGGCGCTGCTGGAGAACATCACCCTGTTCGACCTCGTCGATGCGTTGCAGGAGGTCATCGCCAGGACGCCGGGCAGGCGGCTGATCGAGATCGTGCCCGAGAACCTGACGGTTCGGGACCGCATGAACGCCATTCTGGATGCGCTGGAAGGCAAGGACTCGGTGACCTTCGTGTCGTTGTTCGAGGAATCGTGTCATCGCTTGGTGGTGATCGTGACGTTTCTCGCGCTGTTGGAACTGATCCGGATCCGGGTGGTGCGGGCGTTTCAGGCCGAGACGTTCGGGCCGATTCTGGTTTCGCGCGCGTTCTCGCTGGTCAACGAAACGGAGCCGCCGGAGATGCTGGAAGAGTCGGAATGGAGGAACCTATGAGTGCGACATTGCTCCCCGCCATGGATGACTCGGCTCAGGACACGGAACTCGACGCGCCCGGCGAAAACGGGCATGAGCATTCCATCGCCGACGGGCGGGCAGAGCACCGCAATAAGGCCGGCGCGTCGGCCGACGGCCTTTCGGAATTGCGGGAGGAACGGGAGCTCGAGGCCATCCTTGAAGCGTTGTTGTTTGTGGCGCACGAGCCCCTTTCGCTCGATCGGTTCGTCGCGCTGGTGGGCGACGTGAAGAAAGCCGAGATCGAGCAGGCGCTGGGACGGATGCGCCAGGCACTGGAACAGGACGGCCGCGGCCTGCAGCTCATCGAGGTAGCGGGGGGCTATCGTCTGGCGACCAAGACCGAGTATGCGCCCTGGATTCGCCGGCTCGAAAAAACCAAGGCGGCGCCCAAACTCTCGCGATCGGCGCTGGAGTCGTTGGCGATCATCGCCTACAAACAGCCGATCGTTCGGGCGGAGATCGAAGAGATTCGCGGCGTCGAAACGTCGGGTGTGCTCAGGACCCTCCTCGAACGCAAGCTCGTGCGGATCGTCGGACGCAAAGACGTCCCCGGGCGGCCGATCATGTACGGCACGACCAAATTCTTTCTGGAACACTTCGGCCTCCGCGACCTGTCGGAACTGCCGCCGCTCAAGGAGTTCAAAGAATTGGGCGAGGCGGAGCAGACGTTCCTGCCGATGGACGAAGACCTCGCGGAAGACGATCGTCCTGCCGGGCATGCGAACGGCGAGACAGACAGCGGACCGTTCAGGACGGACGGGGAGTCGTGCGCGACCGCCGTCGGTTGCTCGCCCTCGTTCGACCTGGAGACCGCGGAATAATTTCTTGTGATCGCCTGCGCGTCGGATGTTTTCCGCTTCCGCGCTTCTTTCCCCTGCCGGGTACCCTGATCAGCCCTTGAATTACGCTCGTCCAACGAGGGCCTTCTGAGGCCGCGCGTTGCGCGAGCACAAAGGGCGATCGGGGCCCCCGTTGACTCCCTTCTTTTCGCTTTGTTAGACTGCCCGCTTATCTACTCGAAAAATCCGCGATTTCTCGTTGTTTCGAACGGGCGTGAACCACATGAGGCAACAACCATGATGAAGGCTTGGTTACTCGATGAGATGTTCAGGTTCGATCGGCCGGCGTTGCGGGCGGAAGGCGGCCCGGAAGAGTGGGGCGCGGGGGATTCGGTCATCGAGGAAGAGGAGCAGCCACCGCCGCCGCCGACCGGGTTGACTGCCAAACCGGGGAACGGCCGGGTCACCCTGACCTGGGATCCCGTGCCGGACGCCATGTACTACAACCTCTATTTCATGACGTCCAAGGGCGTTCAAATCAAGTTTTCGGAGCTCACCCGGCCGATCGCCGGTCCCGAGGATTTCAAACACACCATCGGCGTGACCAAGGAAAAAGGCAATTGCATCGAAGGCGCGGCCTCTCCGTTCGTACACGACGATCTTGCCAACGGCACCTGCTACCACTACGTCGTCACGGTGGTGACGCCGAAAGGCGAGAGCCCGGAGTCGCAGGAAGTGATGGCGATCCCGTCGCCCTATCTACTGGCCATGCAGTTCGGGCAGGAGGGCGTCGACGACGGGGAATTCAGCTCGCCGACCGGTATCGCGCTGGACAACGACGGCAACATCTACGTCGCCGATACCGACAATCATTCGATCCAGAAATTCGACAAGGACGGAAAGTTCATCGCGCGTTGGGGCGGCGAACCGAGCCAGGAAGAAGGCCTGTTCTATTATCCGCGCGGCCTCGCGATCGGTCCCGACGGCGAAGTGTATGTCGCGGACAGCGGCAATAACCGGGTGCAGAAGTTCGATTCCGACGGCAACTGCATGCATGCCTGGGGAAGGTTCGGCTTCGCGTGGCGCGGCGCCGACTTGGGGAAATTCGACGTGCCCTGGGGTATCGCCACCGACAAGGAAGGCAATATCTACGTCTCGGACACCAGCAATTCCCGCATCCAGAAGTTCAAGTCCGACGGGACGCCGCTGCTGAAATGGGGACGCGACGGCAGCTTCGACGGCGCATTTTTCTTCCCCCGTGGGGTGGCCGTCGATTTCGTCGGCAATATCTTTGTGGCCGACGAGGGAAACAACCGCATCCAAAAGTTCGACGCCAGAGGGAGCTTCCTCACCAAGTGGGGTCGCGAAGGCAGCGGCCCCGGCCAATTCAAGGCCCCTTGGGGGGTGGCTTGCGACGCGCTCGGCAACGTCTATGTGGTGGACAGCGGCAATCACCGCATTCAAAAGTTCGACGGCAACGGCACCTTCCTGTGCGCGTGGGGCAACCGCGGCAAGACGGAAGGACAGCTCAATTTCCCTTCCGGGATCGCGGTCGACAAAGAAGGGTGCGTCTATGTGGTGGACAGCGGCAACAACCGTGTTCTGAAGTACGTGCCGACCGAAGAGCAGTTGGCGCAGGAGCAAAAGGCCGCGCCGAAAGAATCGGGCGAGCATGCGCCGCCGAGGAGTCTTGCCGTCAAGCCCGGAGACACGGAAACGTATATCAGTTGGCTGGAGGTGCCGGGAGCGGTCTCCTACAACCTCTACTTCAATACGTCGCCGAACCTGGCGATGCAGACAGCGACCAAGATCGAAGGCGTCACAAGCCCCTTCACCCACACCGGCCTGACGAACGATATCCCATATTACTACGCGCTCACGGCGGTCTATGAGGACGGGGCCGAAAGCCCCCTGTCGGAGGAAGTGACGGCGACGCCGGTCCTTATCGACATGACCGCGCCGCAGAACGCCAACGCGTTGATCAACCACGGGGCGTTCATGACGAACTCCCCGGAGGTGGTGGTCACGATCTCCGCGGTCGATGTGGATACGGGAGTCGCCGCGTACTATATCTCCGAGAATCCTGTGACGCCCATGGCCGGCACGCCCGGCTGGGTCGATGTCGAGCCGGCGCAAAAGTTCGGCGCGACGATTCCGTTCGTGCTCTCTCCAGGGGACGGGCAAAAAACCATCTATGTGTGGTTCAAGGACGCAGGCAACAACGTCTCGACCCCCGCCTCAGCCAGCATCCTGGTCAATACGTCAGGCTATCTCTGCGTGTCGAAATGGGGCAAGCCGGGACGCGGCGCCTCCTTGCTGCACGGCGGCGAATTCATGGCGCCGATCTATGGATTGGCCATCGACCAGCAGGGCTGCCTCTTCGTGGTCGACAACGGCAACAACCGCGTGCAAAAGTTCGACAGCGCCGGCAATTTCATCATCCTGTGGGGCAACTTCGGGTCGGCCAACGCGAATTTCCATAATCCGACCGGCGTCGCCTGCGACGCCAAGGGCGACGTGTACGTCGTGGATACGAACAACCACCGGGTGCAGAAATTCGACGGCAAGCTGGGCGGGTACCTGATGAAGTTCGGCTCGCGCGGCAACGGCGAAGGCCAATTCAACTCGCCCTGGGGGATCGCGATCGACCGAGTGCGGGGCTACATCTACGTCGTGGACAGCGCGAACTTCCGGGTCCAGAAGTTCGACATGACCGGCGAGTTCATCATGTCGTGGGGCAGTTTCGGCAACGGCGACGGCCAGTTCTATTTTCCACGCGGCATCGCGGTCGATCAGGCGGACGGGTCGGTCTACGTCGTGGACATGGGCAACCATCGGATTCAGAAATTCGACACCAGCACGAACGTACTGCCGCAGTTGCTGACCAAGTGGGGCGGCAGCTCGGAGCCAGGCCATGCGAGCAGCCCGCAGGCCCAGGAAGCCGGCCAGTTGCGGTCGCCGTGGGGAATCGCCGTCGACAGCCAAGGCGACGTGTATGTCACCGATACCGGCAATCATCGCGTGCAGAAGTTCGATCGAGAGGGCAACTTTGTCACCCAATGGGGCGGCTTCGGCAACGGCGACGGGCAGTTCAACTTCCCGTACGGGATCGCCGTGGACGCCAAGGGCAGCGTGTATGTCGTCGACAGCGGCAACACGCGCGTGCAACAGTTCATGCCAGCCGAGGAAGGCAGCGAGCGGCTGAGGGAAGAAGCCGAAGCGGCTGCGGAACTCGAAAAGGCGCAGGGTGCAGCGCAGGTTTAAGCTCCGGGTCGGAGCCGACGGAGAGGCGTGATGCTCGACAAAGAGGTTCGCGTAGGGCTCACCTACGACGACGTGGTACTGGTGCCAGCCAAATCGCAGATTCTGCCGAGCGAAGTCGACACGCGGACCTCGATCACCCGACATATCACGATCAACATTCCGATCGTCAGCGCGGCGATGGATACGGTGACCGAAGCGCGTCTGGCCATCGCCTTGGCCCGGGAGGGCGGGCTCGGCATCATTCATCGCGTGCTCGCGCCGGCCGACCAGGCCGCCGAGGTGGACAAGGTCAAGAAGTCGGAAAGCGGGATGATTCTCGATCCCATCACGATCTCGCCGGACCAGACGATCCGCGACGCGCATAACCTGATGGCGAAGTATCGGATCTCCGGCATTCCCGTGACGAAAAACGGGAAACTGGTGGGCATCCTCACCAACCGGGACCTGCGCTTCGAGACGCGCATGGACCTGAAGGTCTCGCAGGTGATGAGAAGGGAAAAGCTGATCACGGCGCCGGAGGGCACGAGCCTGGAAAAGGCGCGCGAGATTCTTCACGAGTATCGGATCGAGAAGCTGCCGGTCGTGAACAAGAACTTCGAGCTGAAGGGACTGATCACGATCAAGGATATCGAGAAGCGGATCAAGTATCCGAACGCCTGCAAGGACGCGCACGGCCGGCTGCGGGTCGGCGCGGCGGTCGGCGTCGGGCCGGATACCGAGGAGCGGGTCGCGGCGTTGGTGAAGGCCGGCGTCGATCTCGTGGTGGTGGACACGGCGCACGGGCATTCGCAGAGCGTATTGGATACCGTGAAATTCATCAAGAAGAAGCATCCGGATCTGGACGTGGTGGCGGGCAACATCGCGACGGCCGAAGCGGCGAAGGATCTGGCGAAAGTCGGCGCCGATGCGGTGAAAGTCGGAGTCGGCCCGGGCTCCATTTGCACCACCCGCATCGTGTCGGGCGCCGGGATGCCGCAACTGACGGCGGTGGCGGACTGCGCGAAGGCGCTGAGCGACACCGGCATCCCGATCATCGCCGACGGGGGAATCAAATACTCCGGCGACATCACGAAGGCTCTAGCGGCCGGCGCGTCGGCCGTGATGCTCGGCGGGCTCCTGGCCGGAACCGAAGAGTCGCCCGGCGAGACGGTGTTGTTCCAGGCCAGGACGTACAAGGTCTATCGGGGTATGGGTTCCATCGCCGCCATGGAACGGGGCGGGGGAGATCGATACGGACAGAGCGGGCGTGCCCCGCAGAAGCTGGTTCCGGAGGGGATCGAAGGCCGTGTGCCGTACAAGGGCCCGCTCGCCGGCGTCGTCTATCAGTTGGTCGGCGGCGTCAAGTCCGGCATGGGCTACTGCGGCTGTCGGACGATTCCGGAATTGCAGCAGAAAGCGACGTTCATTCGCCAGACTCTGGCCGGACTGCGCGAAGGCCACGTCCACGACGTGATCATCACCAAAGAAGCGCCGAACTACCGCACGGATTGGGAGTGATCTCCTCGTTAAACGTTAATCGTGAATCGTTAATCGTAGGAAGCCTCCCGTCAATTTTCTCTTTCGGTTAACGTTTAACGCCGCACGATTAACGTCTTCATGGAACTCTGGCACGATCGCATCCTCGTCCTCGATTTCGGGTCCCAATACACGCAGCTCATCGCCCGCCGCATCCGCGAAGCCCAGGTGTATTCCCAGATCCTTCCGTGTTCGGCGCCGCTCGCGACCATTCTGGCGTATCGTCCCAAGGGGCTCGTGCTGTCGGGAGGGCCCGCCAGTGTCTACGAGCGCAAGGCCCCGTCGATCTCCAAGCAACTGCTGGATCAGGATATTCCCATTCTCGGCATCTGCTACGGCATGCAACTGGTCACGCACCTGCTGGATGGGGAGGTGGCGAAAGCGACCAGGCGGGAATACGGCCGCGCGGATCTGGTCATCGACGATCGCTCCGATCTGTTCAACGGCGTGGGCGAGGGCTCCTCCACCACGGTCTGGATGTCCCACGGCGACCGCATCGAGCGCATGCCGAAGGGGTTCCGCTCGATCGCCCATACGGCGAATTCGCCGGTGGCCGCGATGAAGATGGACGGAGGCGGCCGAAAAATTTACTGCCTTCAGTTTCATCCGGAGGTGGCGCACACGGTCGAAGGGACCCGTATCCTGCGCAATTTCGTCTACGACATTTGCGGATGCAAACCCACCTGGACGATGCGATCCTATGTGGACACGGCGGTCCGGCAGATACGCGAACAAGTCGGGAAGGAAAAGGTGATCTGCGCCTTGAGCGGAGGGGTCGATTCCTCGGTGGCCGCGGCGCTCACCCATCAGGCGATCGGCAACCAGTTGACCTGCGTCTTTGTGGACAACGGCGTCCTCAGGGCCGGGGAGGGTGAACAGGTGCAAAAGACCTTCGCGTCGCACTTGAAGCTGAATCTCCGGTTCCTCGACCGCTCGCCGCAGTTCCTGACCGCGCTCAAGAACGTGACCGATCCGGAGCGCAAACGCAGGATCATCGGGCGGCTCTTCATCAAAAACTTCGAGGCGGAGGCCAAGAAGCTGGGCGCGATCAAGTTTCTGGTGCAAGGCACGCTGTATCCGGACGTCATCGAAAGCGTGAGTTTCAAAGGGCCGTCCGCGACGATCAAGACGCATCACAACGTCGGCGGGTTGCCCGCTCGGATGAAGCTGAAGCTCATCGAGCCGCTGCGCGAACTGTTCAAGGACGAGGTGCGAGTGCTGGGCAAAGAGTTGGGCCTGCCGGACGACATTATCTGGCGGCAGCCGTTCCCCGGACCGGGGCTCGCCATCCGTGTGCTGGGGGCCGTCACGCAGGAGCGACTGGCGATTCTCCGTGACGCGGAGATGATCGTGGATCAGGAGATCCGCGCGGCCGGGCTTTATCAAGAGTTGTGGCAGGCGTTCGCCGTGTTGCTGCCGATCCGCACCGTCGGCGTCATGGGGGATCAGCGGACCTATGAGCATGTGATCGCCATCCGGGCCGTGACGAGCCTCGACGGCATGACCGCCGACTGGGCGAGACTGCCGCCGGAGCTGTTGGGGAGGATCTCCAATCGCATCATCAACGAAGTCAAAGGCGTCAATCGGGTGGTGTACGACATCAGTTCGAAGCCGCCCAGCACGATAGAATGGGAGTAGCGGAAGAACGTGAAGCGTGAAGCGTGAAGAAGGAAGTCGCCCCACTAACTCTAGCGATACTTCGCGAGTTACGAGTAACGCTTCACGAGATACGGCGGTTCAGAAATACGAAATACGCTTCACGAGCGACGAGATACGGTTTATGGAAATTCGCCTGCAGAAACTCATCGCCGGCACCGGCCTGGCCTCACGCCGGAAGGCGGAGCGGATGATCGCCGAAGGGCTGGTCACGGTGAACGGGAAGGTCGTGCGGGAACTCGGCACGAAAGTGGATCCGACTCGTGACCATGTGAAGGTGAACGGCCGGCATCTCAGGGCCGTGCAGCCTTACGTCTATCTCATGCTGAACAAGCCCAAGGGTGTCGTGTCCACCTTGGAGGATCCCGAAGGCAGGCCGACGGTCAAGGATTTGCTGCGCGGCGTCAGCGTGCGGGTGTTTCCGGTCGGGCGGCTGGATTTCGACAGCGAAGGCCTGATGCTGCTGACGAATCACGGCGAACTCGCGCAGGCGTTGTTGCATCCGCGGTATCATGTGCCGAAGACCTATCTGATCAAGGTGAAAGGCGTGTTGTCGCGCGAACAAATGGATCGGCTGGCGCGCGGGGTCACGCTGGAGGACGGGCCGACCGGGCCGGCGACGGTCAGGCCGGTCCGGAAGGCGGAGCAGAATTCCTGGCTGGAAATCACGATTCACGAAGGCCGGAAGCATCAGGTGAAACGCATGTTGGAGGCGGTCGGGCACCCGGTGCTTAAACTCACGCGGGTTCGGTTCGGTCCCTTGTCGCTGGGAGACCTCGAACCGGGTGAGTTTCGGTATCTGACGGATCGGGAAGCGAACGCGATCCGCGATCTCGTTCGAGATCGTGTGGCCAGAGGCACGAGGCGAGCGGCTGGCGGTGCGAATGTCCATGAAACCCATGAGCCCGTCCCCGGTCACGCCTCTCGCCTCTCGCCCCCCGCCTCGCACCTGCGCCGGAGGCGCGCATGTTGATGCGGACCCATCACTGCGGCGAGCTGACCAAGGCCCACGTGGGGCAGACCGTCGTGTTGAACGGCTGGGTGCAACGGCGCCGGGATCATGGCAGCGTGATTTTCATCGACCTCCGAGACCGGCACGGGATCACGCAGATCGTGTTCAACGCGGAGCGGAGCCCGGCCTCGCATCAGCACGCCCATGATCTTCGGAGCGAATATGTCGTCTCGGTCCGCGGACAGGTGGCGCTGCGGCCGGAAGGCTCGGAGAATCCCGACCTTGCGACCGGTGCGATCGAAGTGCTGGTCGATTCCGTGGAGATTCTCAACGAGTCGAAGACGCCGCCGTTCCTCATCGAGGACGAGGCCGACGTCACCGAAGCGATCCGGCTCAAGTACCGGTATCTGGACCTGCGACGGCCGACCATGCAGCGCCTGATCGCCCTCCGCCACGCGGTCACGCAGCACACACGGGCCTTCCTGAATGCGCAGGGTTTCCTGGAAGTCGAAACCCCCATGCTGACCAAAAGCACGCCGGAAGGCGCGCGGGACTATCTCGTCCCCAGCCGCGTCAATCCCGGCTCGTTCTACGCGTTGCCGCAGTCGCCGCAACTGTTCAAACAGATCCTGATGGTCAGCGGGATGGATCGCTATTATCAGATCGCCCGTTGTTTCCGGGACGAAGATTTGCGCAACGACCGGCAACCGGAGTTCACGCAGATCGATATCGAGATGTCCTTCGCGGACCGCGACCAGGTCATGTCGTTGACGGAACGGCTGATCAGCACGGTCTTCAAGGAAGCCGCCGGCGTCGAGTTGCCCACGCCCTTTCCGCGGATGACCTATGCGGAAGCCGTCGGCCGCTACGGCTCCGACAAGCCGGATCTGCGGTTCGACATGCCGCTCTATGACCTGACGGACTTCGCGGCAAAGAGCGAATTTAAAGTGTTCAAAGACGCCGTCGCCAAAGGCGGTCTCGTGAAGGCGTTGATCGTCAAGGGCGGCGCGGCCATTTCGCGGACGCGGATCGACGGGCTCGGCGAGACGGCCAAGAGTTTCGGGGCGAAGGGATTGGCCTGGGTCAAGATCGTCGGTGAGGGACAGCTCGATTCCGTCATCGCGAAGTTCTTGGACGCCAGGGCGCTGCTGGCGGTCTTGCCGGACGCGGCGGTCGGCGACCTGGTGCTCTTCGTGGCGGACAAGCCCGGCGTGGTGCACGACGTGCTGGGCCGGCTGCGGCTCCTGCTGGGGGAGGAACTGAACCTGATCGACAAGTCTGCGTGGCGGCCGCTCTGGATCATCGAATTCCCGCTGCTGGATTACGATCAGGAGGCGAAACGCTACGTGTTCATGCACAACCCCTTTGCGGCGCCGTTGGATGACGACGTGAAGTTTCTCGATTCTGATCCGTTGAGGGCGAGAGCCAAGGCCTACGACATGGTCTTGAACGGGAATGAAATCGGCGGAGGAAGCATCCGCAACCATCGACGCGATGTGCAGATGAAGATCCTCGACCTGCTCGGCATCGGCAAGGAGCAGGCGGAGGCCAAGTTCGGGTTTTTGCTGGAAGCCCTCGAGTATGGCGCCCCTCCGCACGGCGGGATTGCCTTCGGGCTTGACCGGCTGATCATGATTCTGGGCGGCGCCGACTCCATCCGCGATGTGATCGCTTTCCCAAAAACTCAGAAGGCCCAGTGTCCCATGACCGAGGCTCCCTCGCCGGTCAGCCCCGACCAGTTGAAAGAGTTGCGGATCAAGCTCGATCTCATCGAGTAACGACCGGCTCGGCTCGCCGTCACTTAAAGTGATATCCCACGAACACGCCGCTCTGGACCATTTTGGCGTCCGGGTCCTGAAACCCGAGAGATTTGTAGAACAGGCCGATCGTCACGGCGTTCACGCGGATTCCGCCTTCGAGCGTGAATCCGTATCGAGCTCTGGGATCCGGGCCGCCGACGGCATTTACGGCAAACGGCCGAAGCAGTCCCGCTGAAATGTATCCCCGGTCATGGTCGAGGCCGGCACCCGCCCGCCAACTGAGAAATCGCAGGGTATCCCAACTCGCCGGCGCGCCGCGGTCTTCCCAGGTGTCATAGCCCAGGCCGGCGAACGGAAAGAGCCGGACCGATCCGGTTCTGAAGTCGTACCTGGCGTCGGCGGAGAGGCTATAGCCTTCCTTGGGAATGATCCCTCGGTCGTCATCCAAGCCTTCGGCCACCCACCATTTCTCAACGGCAAGCCTGGTTCCGACGCGTTCCCAGTCCACGTTCGTGGTGAGCCCGGCGCCGACCAGCGACTTGTGCCCGCCGACGCCGCCCAGTTGATCCCAGGCGATGGTGCCGACCTTCAGATGCGGCCGGATCTCCGCCTCCGCCGTGCCCAGTGGGAATCCATGGCTAAGGCCAATGGTTGTCAGAACGTCCAGTAAGAGAACGATGATCTGCAAAAGTCGAGCGGTTGTGCTGTAGACAGACACGGGGCATCGTCTCCTTTCTGCCGGCTGAAGGTTCAGACGGTGGCAGGGCCGATAGTGCCGACTGTACGACTGAAGCGCAAGTGCCGGGTGAGCCTCCTGTCGACAGGCGGCGTCGCAATCGAGTTGCGTTTCAGGAAAAGGTGAGGTTTCATGGAAACCTGTCTCGGCGAAGAGGGCAGGATGGAAGGATATTCCCGGGATGCGCAGGCATCGTCAGGGTCGCACGACGAATCCCGCGAGACCGGCTTGCGGTCGATGACGTATTCGAACATCGTCGAGCTCTCGCATGTCACCGCGTATCGGAGTGACACCCGCGTTTTGACCGATCTGTCGCTGACTATTCCCGCCGGATGCCATACGGCTATCCTCGGCCCGAACGGCGCGGGCAAGTCCACGCTGCTCAAGCTTCTCTCCTGTGAGCTTCATCCCGTCTCACGCGAAGGCAGTTCTCTCCGCCTGTTCGGACAGGAAGGCTGGAACGTGTGGGACCTGCGTCAGCATCTGGGCGTCGTGTCCCATGATCTGCAGCATCAGTACTTGGAACACGTGAGGGGGGAGGACGTGATCCTGTCCGGGTATGACGCGAGCATCGGAACTTACGAATACCAAATATTCGGTGCGACGCAGCGCGAGCGAGCCGGCCAGGTGATGCAAGAACTTGGGATCGCCCATCTTGCAGATCGGCTGTTCGGCCGGATGTCCGCGGGTGAGCAGCGACGCTTTCTGCTCGGGCGCGCCCTGATTCACAATCCCGCCGCGCTGGTGCTGGATGAGCCGACGTGCGGCCTCGACCTGCAGGCGTGTTTTCACTACCTCGATCTCGTCCGGAATCTCATGCGGCAGGGCAAGACGCTGATCCTCGTGACCCACCACATTCACGAGATTCCGCCCGAGGTCTCCCGAATCGTGCTCTTGAAAAAGGGAAGAATCGTCGCGGACGGGCCCAAGCAAGAGATCTTCTCAAGCAAGACGCTCAGTGCTCTGTTCGACACCGCGGTAGAGCTGATGCAGGTCAACGGCTTCTATCAGGTCTTGCCGGGCAAGGCTCCGTAAGTGCGAGCACCGAACGAAGCCGAGGCAGCCTGTTCCCAGGAGGAAAGCCTGGGTGTAGAATGTCAGATGGTGAACGACGAGGACAGACCGCGTCCGGGAGGTGTTCTTTGAACAGGAGCCGTCTGATCATTCTGTCGGCTTTCGTGCTGATTGCCATGGGCTGCGCGATGGTCGAGCCCAAAGAAACGGCCTACTTGCGAACCGCTCAAGATCGTGCGACGCAGGAGGAAGTCCGGCAGCGACTCGGACCGCCTACGCTGACAGCCGCCACGCAGACGGGGGAAGCGCTCTGGGTTTACCAGATTCGGACGCAGCAGCCGGGGAATCGGACGACGGCGCCGGGCATGTGGTGCGACGAATACGTCCTCACGTTCGACGACCAAGCCGTTCTGCGGCGGTGGACGCATCAGTCCTATTTTCATGGCGGCGAGTACGCGCCGACCTATTGCGTGCCCGGCGGCTATCAAGTGAAAACGTCGGACCAGCTCTAACAGGCGGAGGTGCACGATGAAGACCATCCTTCACATCCCTGTTCTCGGTCTGTGCGTGCTGACGGCGGGATGTGCCCTGTTCGTTCCCGAGGAAAGCCGTTATCTGGAGTCAGCGCAGGACCGGGCCACCCTGGAGGACGTCAGACAACAACTAGGAGAACCGCAACGGGTGGCGATCACTCAGGCTGGAGAACCGGTCTGGGTGTACGAGGTTCGGCAATTGGAGCCGGGAAGTCAGAATACGTGGGCAACCACCGGGTCATGGTGCGATGAGTACACGCTCAGGTTTGACACTGACGGGGTGCTCAGGCACTGGACCCACAAGTCGTTTCTCCACGGCGGTGAGTTGATGCCGCTCGCGTGCAATACAACGATCGGAGTGCAGAAGCCGGCCTTGTGAGAGCGATGGCTTCGATCCGGATCCGTGACGGCGAGCGGAAGGGCAGGAGGGGAAGGAGCGGCCAAATCGCTTTTGCCGTGATCGGCCCGCCCGACTTATGGCAAACTGGGGCCTCGAATGCTTAACCGGGCGACGCAGGAGGTGGCACGATGGTTCTGGGTCGTAAGCTCGCTCTCGTGCTCTGCGCCTTGTTCGTGAGTGTGGCGCCCACCCTCACACGGGCGGCGCCGGAGGCGGATAAGCATCCTGAACGGGCCCCCATTGCCGAGTTACAGCAGATTAAAAAATTCGTCTCTGTCGAGGTGCAGACACAGGGCAGCGCGGAGAAGCTCGGGCTCAAGAGCGCCGAGTTGACCGATCTCACGAGACTGGCGTTCCTGAACAATTTTCCCGGGGTGGCGTTGGAAGGTTCCGGAGGACCGTCGCTTGACGGAGTCGAGCGGCCGAATCAGGTCGGCTTTATCAATTGCGAAGTGTGGACGGTCGGGGAAGAGTACATCGTGGCCTATCACGTGGATTGCAACGCCGGTCCGTACGTGGCACTCAAAGCGCCGAACGCGGTGTGGGGTCATGCTCTGCTTGGCTATGGGCCGAAAGACCAGGTGCCCGACAGCATCCGAAAAGGCCTGCGGAGCCTGATCGAAAAGTTCGCGGTCGTGTTTTTCAAATCCCGCGGCAGGGTCGGAGACGCCACTACGGTGCGGTAAGCCGGCCTCCCTTCACCCGATTGTCTCGAAACGGGCGGATCTCTTTCCCCTTGCCTTCCTGAGCGGAGAGGTGTGCGTGCACCTCAACCTGCCGATCATTGATCAGCTGGCCTCTTGCGAAAATCTCCTGATCGCCGGAATGGGCGGCGGGTTCGATCTGTTCTGCGGGTTGCCGATTTATTTCGAGCTGCAGTATCGAGGAAAAGAGGCCCACCTGGCCAGCTTCAGCTTCTCGGATATCGCGTCGCTGCAGGACGGTACCCGTGTGTCGCCGACGCTGGTCGGCGTGGATGCCGGTCTCACGGATTTTTTGCCCTATTTTCCCGAGCTCTCCCTGGCGCAGTGGTTTGCGGAGAAGCGCAACCAACGTGTCACCATTTGGTCCTTTCACAAAACCGGTGCCAAACCGTTACTGGAGAACTATCGGGTGCTGATCGAGCGGCTGTCCATTGACGGCATCGTCCTGATCGACGGCGGGGTGGACAGTCTGGTTCGAGGGGATGAGTCTGGGATGGGCACGTTCGTTGAGGATGCGATCTCGCTCTTCGCCGTCAACGAACTCAAACAGTTGGCTGTGCGAATTCATGCTTGCCTGGGACTGACTATCGAACCGGATGTCGCACACACGCAAGTACTGGAAAACGTGGCGGGGCTCATGGAGACCAATGCCTTTCTGGGCGGCTGCGCATTGGCGCCGCAAATGGACGCGTATCGACTGTACGAAGAGGCGGTCCTGTATGCGCAGGGCAAACGCTACCAGGACCCGAGCGTGATCAACTCGTGCATCATTTCCGCCACGCGAGGGTATTTCGGCGATCATCACCTGACAGAGAAAACCGGGGGCAGCCGGTTACATATTTCACCGCTCATGTCTTGGTACTGGTTCTTTGATCTGCCCGCTGTGGCCCGGCGCAATTACTTCCTAGCCGCGCTTCGGAATACCGACACGTTTCTCGACGCCCTTCACGCCGTCGTGTCGGCGACCTCCTCGTTGCCGAAGCGCACGACGCCGAGCACTCCGCTGTAGGATTCTATGGGAAAGAGCAGAAGGAGTCGCCCATGATGTCCTTTCGTACGCTCTTGAATGACCTTCTGTATGTCGGTTTGGGGAGCTTAGTTGTGCTTATTGGTCTAGCTCGGGCGGACCGCACTCTGGTGACCAAGCCGAGCAAGTATTCGGTTCCCGAAACGATCAATGGTATCGAAGAAGGCCGTAACGGCGAAAGGGATGAAAATCTTCGTCCGTATCAATCATAGCGGAGAGGCGAAAAGTGTCGGACTGGAAATGAAGCCGACGGAGCTCCTGATTTTCGGCGACCCCAAAGGAGGAACTGCCCTGATGAAGGCCAAGCCAACGGTCGCGATTGATCTCCCCATGAAAGCCTTGGCCTGGCAGGACAAGGACGGCAACGTGTGGCTCACCTATAACTCGCCCGTGCTGTTGCAAGAGCGACACGGCCTGCCGACGGAACTCGCCGACAAGCTCGATCCTGTTGGCAGGTTGCTGGAGCAGGCTGTGGAGTGAAGCTATCTGGTTTCCTTCGCCAGTGAGCCCGGAGGAATTTGTCAGGCGTGTTAGCAGGATGCGTCTTTGGCCAGCGCAACTGCGATGAGTTGGTGGGCGCAGCGGCTATAGCGTGTCAGGAGTATAGACAACGGAAGGCCGACGCAGAGTTAAGGCAGGAAACGGCTGAGTTCGTCAAAGCATACCGGTTATGCCTACAGAAATATGAGAATGGAGGTATAGTCAGAAAGTGTGGAAATAGGAAAAAGGCGGTGGCAACCTTTCGGGTGACCAAACCCAGCCGGAGGCATTCCGGCCATGAAAGGAGGCACCGCCGTGAAGGAGCAGAGCACAGCACCG